>DAZF01000040.1 GCA_002507205.1 Methanolobus sp. UBA32
AAAGGATAAGCTTTTATGCTGAAATTCTAATTAGACGGCCTCGTATCGCTATTCGGGTGGTATGTGGAACTCTTTGGAAACATCGATAATAGATGAGGATGGGGATTATTTCTATTATGAAGCAAAGTCACCTGGATTTTCACCATTTGCTATAGTCATCCCCGATGCTTCAGAAATTATAATGGAAGAAAATAGTTCTTTCCTCAATGAAACTAAAATGTCAGTTGGTGATAATCCTGTTTCAGTTGAAGACACGAATGTTTCCCAGGATAGTAAAAAATCCCTGATACTTCTTTTCTTAATAGGTTTAATAGTTGCAGTTGCAGTGGTAGGGATTAAGTACAGATCCCAATATGAAAAACTGTACATGCAAATAGGAAATCCTGATGGTAAAAGGTACAGGCGTATAAAGAAGTGAAAACTGGAATATACTTTCCAGAGCACTTTTTCACTTTCCTCCGGTAAAATGTGATTTTGAACGGTGAATTATTAGTATTATATTATTGTGATTCAATAATTTTATTAACTATCAGATATAAACGCTTATTGTAACGGGTGGTACTACTTCAGTATATAGGGTTAGCTGCTCCGGGTGGTCATACAATACGATAAGAGGGGATTAAATTCTCTCTTCTAAATGCTTTATGGGGGTAAAGCATGTTACCGAGTGGGACTAAAAAATGTGGAAGAGTAAGTTTTCTTTTGATAAGCATAGCTTTGTTGATAACCGTATTGCCTGCACTTGTCAGTGCAGATTCTAATGAAACAATAGTAATAGGAAACACAGTTGTAAATCCTGGTGCTTCATTTTCATTACCAATATTCGTTGAAAATGTAACCAATATGAACTTGTTATCTATGGATTTGATCTTTGATCCGTCTTTGTTATCTGTTGACAGCATAGTTGCAAATGATACATTGTCAGGGTCTGAGCTGATATATTATATTAATAACTCATCGGGTTTTGCTAATATGACCCTGGGTTCTGTGGATGTAACAGCAGAAGAACAATTCCACGTTGCTGATATTCTCTTCAGTTCCCTGGCAAGTGGTTATTCTGATATCATAGTAGAGAATGTTTCTCTTGAAAATAATACTCTGTTGTATCCTGCACCGTTCGTATTCAATGGTTCTGTCAGGGTCAATCATCTTCCGGTGATTGGTAATATTAATGACACGGTAATTACTGCAGGATCAGAATTGTCTTTCCTTGTATCTGCAACTGATGCAGATGATTCGGAGTTAACTTATGATGTTGAAGATTTACCTTCAGGATACAATTTTAATTCTTCAACAGGGGATTTTGTATGGACTCCTACAGAAGCTGATGTTGGTACACACAATGCAAATTTCTCAGTATCAGATGGCTATGCAGTGGACTTTACACATCTAAACATTACAGTAAATGAATTAGTAATTGCAGACAATCCTCCTTTATTGCAATCAGTTGGAAATATGTCTGTTAATGAAAATGAGACACTATCTTTCGCTATAAAGGCCAATGACCCGGATAACAATACAGTGAAATACTCTGCATTATCGTTACCTGATAATTCATCCCTTCAAGAAGATAATGGAGATTTCATATGGGTGACTGATTTTGATGATGCAGGCGTATACTACGTTGAATTCATTGCATCAGCTAATGGTCTTTCTGATTCAGAGATAAGCGTAATTACTGTAAGTGATATAAATCGTGCTCCGAAATTATCTAATATTAAGAGTCAGATCGTTAGTGAGGGCAGTACTCTGGAATTCAGAGTAGAAGCAAGCGATTCCGATGGTGATGAACTGGATTTTCAGATGAGTGGCCTTCCGACTGAGGCAACTTTGAACGCTGATACAGGTGAATTCTCCTGGAGCCCTGGTTATGGGGATGATGGTGAACATTATGTTGAATTTATTGTATCTGATGGCTCTCTCTCTGATTCTGAAACAGTCAGCATCACAGTAACTAATGTAAACAGGGCTCCTGTTCTGGATTCAATTGGAAACCAGACTCTAGATGAAGGCTCTGATATTAGTTTCATTATCTCCGGTAGCGATTCAGATTTGGATTATTTGATTTATTCTGTTAAAGATCTTCCATCAGGGGCCGTTTTTGACAATGGAACCTGTGAGTTCTCATGGATTCCTTCATACTCTCAGGCCGGATTGTATAGTGTCATTTTTGAAGTAAGCGATGGAATGTACACAGATACCGAAAATGTAGCGATAGTAGTCAATGATATCAACCTTCCACCTGCGCTCTCTGCAATTGGTGACAAAACCATCGTAGAAGGTTCGCCACTGAGTTTCACCATATTTGGAAGTGACCCGGATTCAGATTCATTGATATACTCTGCTTCTGGCGTTCCATCCGGAGCCATCTTCAGTGAATCTACCCGCGAATTTATCTGGACACCTACTTTTGATGATTCCGGAAATTATAATGTCACTTTCACTGTTAGTGATGGCTCTCTTTCTGCATCTGAAACTATCGAAATCACTGTAAATAATGTGAACAGAGCTCCAATTCTGGATTCAATAGGAAACAAGGTTGTTAGTGAAGGTTCTGAGCTTTCATTCATTTTATCCGGTTCAGATGCTGATTCAGATCAACTGACTTACTCTGCAAGCAACCTGCCCGCAGGGGCTAGCTTTAATTTGAACACACATGAATTTAGCTGGATCCTAGGATATGACGATTCAAACACTTATAGTGTCACTTTCAGTGTGAACGATAGTAGTTTATCAGATTCTGAAACCATCAACATAAATGTAGTGGATGTCAACCGTGCCCCATTCATAGAATCAATACCTGACAAGCTGATAAACGAAGATGAAGAACTGATCATACATATTAATGGAAGTGATGCAGATGACGATTCTCTCGATTACAGCAAGGATGTTGGCTTCGGAACATTGGTAGGTAATGTGTTTAGCTGGACTCCAGGTTATGAAGATAGTGGCATATATGATGTCAATTTCAGCGTATCGGATGGTGACCTTTCATACACTGAAACTGTAAAGATAGCTGTTGGAAATACAAATGTACCTCCGGTTCTTGGTCAGATAGGTGGAAAGAGCGTCGATGAGAATCAGGCTCTTTCATTTGTAATAAATGCAACAGACATTGACTCTGGTGACAATCTGATATACGATGCATCAGGCCTGCCTTCAGGAGCATCCTTTGATACGGATGCACATATGTTTTCCTGGACACCTTCATACTCTCAGGCAGGAACTCATAGTGTAGTTTTTGAAGTAAGCGATGGAATATACGCAGATACCGAACTTGTAAGGATCGTAGTCAATAATGTTAATCGTCCACCTGTACTTTCAGCAATCGGTGACAAAACTGTTGTAGAAGGTTCGCAACTGAGTTTCACCATTTCTGGAAGTGACCCGGATTCAGATTCATTGACCTACTCTGCTTCGGGTGTTCCATCCGGAGCCAGCTTCAGTGAATCTACTCGTGAATTTATCTGGACACCTACTTTTGATGATTCCGGAAATTATGAAGTTACTTTTACTGTTAGTGATGGCTCACTTTCCGATTCCGAAACCATTACTATCAGTGTTGGTTCTGTCAACCGGGCTCCTGAACTAACTCCAATAATGGATAAAGAAGTCAATGAGAATTCAGAATTGCTATTCTCAATTTCAGGTTCTGATCCTGATGGTGATGATCTTACATATTATGCCACAGGTTTGCCTTCCGGTGCAATGTTTGATGTAAATACACGTCAGTTCCGCTGGACCCCCGGATATGAAGATTCAGCTACTTATGATGTAACATTTACTGTTAGTGACGGCTCTCTTTCTGATTCTGAAACTATCGAAATCGCTGTAAATAATGTGAACAGAGTCCCGGTTCTGGATTCAATAGGGAATAAGGTTGCTAGCGAAGGTTCTGAGCTTTCATTCACTATATCTGGTTCAGATGCTGATTCCGATAAAATAACCTACTCTGCAAATGGCCTGCCATCTGGTTCTAGCTTTAATGTGAATACACATAAATTCAGCTGGACCCCAACATTTGAAGATTCAGGGGTTTATAGTGTCACTTTCACTATTAGCGACGGCTCACTTTCCGATTCCGAAACCATTTCCATCAGTGTTGGTTCTGTTAACCGTGCTCCTGAAATGAATCCAATCGGTGATAAGACCGTCAGTGAAGGTTCGGAGTTGAATTTTATTGTAACGGGCAGCGATCCGGATTCAGATTCGTTGAAGTATTCTGTTTCCAACCTTCCTTCAGGTGCAGAATTTGATACTGCCACCCATGAATTTACCTGGACACCGGATTATGAAGATTCAAACACCTATAGTGTAACTTTCACTGTGAGCGATGGCAGTTTGTCTGATTCTGAAACCATCAGCATAAATGTAGTGCATGTTAACCGTGCACCCATGCTCATGGTGATAGGTTCACAATCAGTAGATGAAAATAAACTCCTTACAATTACTCCGGTTGCAACAGATGACGATGATGACACACTTTATTATTCTTTAGTTAATCCACCATCAGGCTCGGAAATAGATGAAGCTACAGGCATATTTACGTGGAAACCGACGTATGAGCAGGATGGAAGCTACCTGATCCGGTTTGTAGTTTCAGATGGATTGTTGGAGGATACAGAAGCCGTAACCGTCACGGTAAACGATGTCAATCGTCCACCGGTATTTGATATTCCAGAGCTGGTCAACGTGCCAGAGAACACAACTTTGGTCCTGGATTTGGATGCTTCTGACCCGGACGGGGATATCCTTGAGTATTCAAAGGATGTATCATTTGGTACTTTGCAGGAAAATATCTTTTCATGGAAGCCAGGTTATGAGGATGAAGGAATCTATGATGTAACATTCAAGGTAAATGATGTCGAGTTCGAGGTAAGTAAAACACTGAAGATCAATGTTACAAACTCCAATTCAGCACCAGTACTTTACTCCATATCGGATATACTGGTCAACGAGCTTGAAACTGTAACCATTAACCTCACAGCTGTTGATATTGATGATGATGAACTGGAATTCTCAAAAGATGCAGAATATGGAAACATTTCAGGTAATATCTTCACCTGGACTCCCGGTATAAATGATAGTGGTTTTCATAAAATACTATTTACGGTATCTGACGGTCAGCTTTCTGATTCAAAGCTCGCCACTATTGCAGTTGGTAATACCAATATTCCTCCTGTCATAGTACATACGAGAATTCAAGAGGTAAGGGAAAACGAAATGCTGACTTTCACTTTGAATGCTTCTGATGTCGATGATGAGATGCTTACATATTCATGCGCAGAACTACCGGCCGGAGCTAATATTGAAAGAACGAATGGAACTTTCATCTGGACTCCTACGTATGAGCAGGCTGGGACCTATACGGTGGAGCTTATGGTCTCTGATAAGATATATACTGCAGTGGATGCTGTTGTAATAAACGTGGAGAATGTAAATCGTGCACCAGTATTTGATTCAATTCCCATGCACGCTGTAAATGAAACTGAGACATTGTTGATACATCTTGATGCAAGTGACCCGGATGGCGATGGTATCACTTTTTCAACAACTGCTGAAAATGGAAAGGTTATAGGTAATACATTTACCTGGACACCAGACTATTTTGATAGTGGTGATTACGATCTTGATTTTAAAGTTACAGACGGTTATCTGACAGACAATACTACGGTTCATGTAGAGGTATATCAGACTAACATGCCACCTGAAATAGAAGACATGGGTTCATATTCCGTATATGAAAACAATACTTTGCAATTCTTTGTAGATGCTACAGATGGAGATAATGATTCTCTGACATACTCAGTCAGTGGACTTCCAACTGGTGCATCATTCAACACATCAACAGGACAATTCACCTGGAAACCAGGTTATACCCAGTCTGGTACTTATTCAGTTGAATTCCAGGTCACAGATGGAGAACTGAATGCTTCAAAGGCTGTATCCATCAGGGTTTACGACGTAGATCTAAGTTCTGATGCAGATTTTAGCGGTTTTGAAACATCAGGCAGTGGCAGTTCGGGAGGTGGTTCATCAAGCGGTGCTGAGGATTATGATAATATCGCCTATAAGGACTACTCCATAAAATACGTAACACAAGGCATGGATATAGTATTCGAATTCCCAAATGCGGAAAATGATCTTGAGTATGTGAAATTCCATGCAGTAAAGGCAGCAAGTCAGGTAAAAGCAATAATTGAGATACTGAAGGACCGTTCAACTCTCGTCAGCAGCAATCCGCCTGGAGATGTCTATCGTCATATCAATATATGGGTTGGAGATGCCAAATTTAATTCTGCTGGTTATATGTCATCTGCAGAGATCAGCTTTAAGGTTGAGAAAAAGTGGCTTACCGACAATAATGCAGACCCTTCATCTATAAGGCTGTACAGGTATTCAGGTGGTTCCTGGAATGAACTGAAAACTTCAAGGATAGGAGCGGATGCTAAATACTATTACTACAAGGCTCCAACACCCGGATTCTCTCCATTCTCCATTGTAAGTACAGGACCAACTCCAGTTTCCGTAAACACTGCAGCGAAGAGTAGTACAGTTGAAAACTTGCAATACAGTTATGATGCTGATACAAGACTTGAATCCACTGGTTCTGATTCCGATGCAGCTGTAATGAACACAGCATTGGAACCCAGGACAGCACGTCCTGTGGATACTGGTATAATTTTCATCGGAATTATTGGCATTCTTGCTATTGGCTCCGTGCTGGGTTATAAGTCGAGGAATGAATCTGTAGTGCTTTCCAGATACTATGATGCATTGTATACAGTTTCAGCCTCTGTGAGAAATGCTGTAAAATGGCCTATGAATAAATTGAGTTCAGAGTCTATACATAAGTATTATGCAGTGATTTGCGGAAAAATGAAGACGATCAGGTCTGCGAATTACAGGGGCCTGTATCATAAGAAAATTGCCGACATAAAGGAAAGACAAAAACATTAGGAATAACATTTTGAAACTTTCCTTGTTTTTCTCTTTCATCGCTTAATTTTATCTATCATTGAACAGTATTAATAAAAAGGGAAAATTCTCAGGGAGAAATCATGCTGGAAAAAATGTTCAATCCTGATTCTGTAGCTGTAATAGGTGCTTCCAGGACTAAAGGCAAGGTAGGGAGAGCCGTACTTGAAAACCTTATGCAAAACCCAGAGCTTAAGATCATACCTATAAATCCCAACGTTGACGAAATACTTGGACTTCCCTGTTATCCTAATATAATGGATGTTCCGGGTGAAGCAAAAGCGGACCTTGCAGTAATAGTAGTTCCGGCAAAGATGGTGCCCGGGTCTATTGAAGAATGCGGTCAGGCAGGAGTGGAAAATGTTATTGTTATCTCAGCAGGCTTTAAAGAGGCCGGTGTTGAGGGTGCTCGTCTGGAACGCGAGTGCATATCACTTTGTGGGCAGTATGGTATGAAGATGATAGGGCCCAATTGTCTGGGTATCATCGATACCGCATCAGGTCTTAACGCTTCCTTTGCGGCCAATATGGCTTATGAAGGAAACATTGCGATGATGTCCCAGTCCGGTGCAATATGCACGGTCACTCTTGATTGGGCCGAGAGGATAGGTGCTGGTTTTTCAAAATTCATAAGTCTTGGTAACAAGGCAGTACTTGCAGAGAACGATTTTTTGCAGTTGTTTGAAAATGATCCATCAACAGCAGTTATCGCAGCTTATCTTGAGGGTGTCAAGGATGGCCCGGAATTCATAAAGATCGCACAACGTGTGTCCCGTTCAAAACCAATTATAATTGTTAAATCAGGCCGGACCTCAGTTGGTTCCAGGGCCGTATCCTCACATACAGGTACGCTGGCAGGCTCGGACGCAGCCTATAATGCAGCTTTTAAGCAGGCTGGTGTCATACGGGCTGATTCACTGGAGGAAATGCTGGATTACAGCCGTGCATTTTCAGTCTGCCCGTTACCCGAGGGCAGGAATATTGCTATAATCACCAATGCCGGAGGCTTGGGTATCCTCACAGCCGACGCATGTTACAATGCAGGGCTTTCAATAGCTTCCTTTGAAGAGAATACAATTGAGCGATTACGGGAAAAGCTTCCACCTGCAGCCAATTTCTACGACCCGGTAGATGTCCTGGGAGATGCTGGCGCAGATCTATATGAACATGCTCTTGATGTTGTTCTTGAAGATATCAATGTAAATGGCGCAATTGTTCTGGTATCTCCGCAGTCAATGACGGATGTACCGGGTATTGCTGAAAAGGTCGCAGAGAAGATTAAGCAGTCAAAGAAGCCGATACTATGTAATTTTGCAGGTGGCAGCCGGATAGCCGCAGGTGAGGAAATCCTCAACAACTACGGTATTCCCAATTACTCCTCTTCTGAAAGGGCAGTTGCAAGTATGAACGCTCTTTGCAATTATCATACTATAAAGAACCGCAAACAGGAAGACCCTGAAAAATTAAGTTCCGACACAGCATTTGCCCGTTCATTCATAGACAGTGCATCCTCGGAAAAGAGAAGGACACATGGTCTTGAATCAATGGATATACTGAAAGCCTACGATATTCCTGTTGTGGATTCGAGGATCGCAAAAACACTCCCCGAAGCAATAAAGGCAGCAGAGGATATGGGCTATCCGGTTGTCATGAAAATCCTTTCTCCTGATATTTCACACAAGACCGATGTGGGAGGTATCCGCCTTAATCTGGAACATGCAGATGATGTTGAGCGTGCCTACAATTCCATGATGTCTGATGTGAGGCATTACATGCCTGATGCTGCAGTCACAGGCGTACAACTCCAGAAGATGATAGGCGGAGGAAAAGAGGTAATCATAGGTATGGACAGGGACCCGCAGTTCGGTCCTTTGTTAATGTTCGGTCTTGGTGGCACTTATGTCGAGTTCCTGAAGGATGTTTCGTTTGCAGTTGCCCCTATAACGGTTGCAGAGGCAAAGCACATGGTTTCATCCATTAAGACCTATCCCCTCATTGCAGGCGTGAGGGGTGAAACCGCATCAGACATTGATTCAATTGTCCAGACCCTGCTGAAGGTTTCACAATTGGTCACGGATTTCCCGGAGATACTGGAATTTGAAATTAATCCTTTAATGGTTATGCCCGAAGGTGAGGGTTGTGTTGCAATGGATATCAGGTTCACCCTGGAAAGTTAAGAGTTTAAGGAGATAATATTATGGCTTCAATATTGATCAGTTCATCAGAAGAGTACTCAGGTAAGAGTTCTATATGTATGGGTTTGGGGAAGATCTTCCAGGACAGCGGTCTGAAAGTAGGTTATATGAAACCTGTGGGAAATCTCCTTATTGATGTGCATGGCTCCCTCACGGATGAAGATTCCGAGGGCATCAAGAAACTGCTTGGAATAGAGGACCCTGCTAAGTATATAACTCCTATTCATCTTACAGACAGTCTAATCGATGATGCCCTCAAGGGTGTGGAAAAAGACCTTGATGAGAAACTTATCGAGGCTTATTCGATAATATCGAAGGACAAGGATATTGTCTTCGTAGAAGGCACAGGTGGCATTGGTGGTGGTTCCATGTATGGTCTTTCAGACCCCGAGATCGCCTCCAAACTGGGTATGAAGATGCTTCTTGTAACACGCTTTGATTCAATTTCAGCTGTGGATAGGATTCTGTGCGACATGCGCATCATTGGGAATAATGAGATGCTTACAGGGCTTATACTCAATGAGGTTCCGCTGAATATGGTTGACAGGGTGTCCGACCTTGTGGTTCCATTCCTGGAGAAAAAAGGCATAAAGGTATTTGGTACCATTCATGAAGACGATACCCTGCGTTCGGTCTTTATCTCTGAGATCGTTGAGGACCTTCATGCTGAAGTTCTTGTTGCACCTGACAAATTGGACCAGCTTGTAGAACATTATCTTGTTGGTGCAATGGAAGTCGGTTCTGCGATAAAGTATTTCAGGCGCCAGCCTAACAGCGCGGTCATTACAGGTGGTGACAGGGCGGATATACAGATGGCTGCCATTGAATCAAGGGTCAAGTGTCTCATACTGACGGGTAATATGCGTCCAAGCGGTGCTGTCCTTGCAAGTGCCGAGGAAGCAGAAATTCCTGTGATCCTTGTGCGCGGCGATACTATGGACACCATTGAGAGGATGGAGAATCTCATAGGGCATGCCCACATAAAACAGCAGGTCAAGCTGAACAGGGTCGTTGAGCTTCTGAAAAATCATCTTGATATTCCTGCAATCGCAGAGAGTATCGGGGTTGAACTGAAATAAAAGGAAAAGGTAAAAGGAGATTTTAATATCTCCTCTCTTAATCTGATTCCAGGATTCTTGTTTTCTCTTTCAGGGTTTCCACAACTGCGGGGTCCTGAAGGGTGGTTACGTCCCCAGGGTCCTTATCATTGGCAATTGCTTTGAGCACTCTTCTCATGATCTTTCCACTTCTTGTTTTTGGAAGATCATCTGAGAAGATTATCTGTTTGGGCCTTGCAAAAGGTCCGATATTCTTTGCAGCATAAGAAGTGAGTTCCGCTTTGAGCTCATCGCTTTCTTCAACACCGGATTTGAGGGTTACATAAGAGTATATAACTTCACCTCTGAGTTCGTCTTCCTTTCCCACAACACCTGCTTCTGCTACTGACGGATGTGAAACGAGTATACTTTCGAATTCTGCACTTCCGATACGATGGCCTGAAACTTTGATAACATCATCCACACGTCCTATTATCCAGAAATAGCCGTCTTCGTCTCTTTTAGCACCATCACCTGCAAAGTAGGTCTTATTGTCCCACTTGCTCCAGTACGTCTCAATGAATCGCTCCTCATTCCCGAATACTGTACGGACCATGCTGGGCCAGGGTTTCAGGATTGCAAGATATCCATCCTGTCCCGGTGGTACTTCATTACCTTTCTCATCCAGGACAGCAGCCTTTATCCCGGGCATTGGCATGGTGGCACTTCCGGGTTTGGTTGTTGTGATTCCCGGCAGAGGTGATATCATTATCATTCCGGTCTCGGTCTGCCACCATGTATCGACCACAGGACATTTTCCAAGTCCTATGTTCTCATGATACCACAACCATGCTCCGGGGTTAATGGGTTCTCCAACAGAACCGATGAGTCTTAGTGTGGATATATCATGCATTTCCGGCCAGGATGGACCCCATTTCATGAATGTCCTGATCGCTGTAGGTGCGGTGTAGAGAATTGTTACCTTATGTCTCTCTATCATGTCCCAATACCTGTCCTTATCAGGATGATCCGGAGCACCCTCGTACATCAAAAGTGTTGTACCGTTAGAAAGAGGTCCGTAGACAAGGTAGGAATGTCCGGTGATCCATCCACAGTCAGCGGTACACCAGTAGATGTCATCTTCCTTAAGGTCGAACACGAACTTCGTGGTGGTATGGGTTGCCACCATATAACCGCCGGTAGTGTGTACGATTCCCTTTGGTTTTCCGGTGGTACCGCTGGTATACATCAAAAAGAGCATGTCCTCTGAATCCATAATCTCCGGCTCACATGAACTGTCCGAACCTTCCATTATCTCATGCCACCAGACATCTCTTCCCTCTTTCATGGAAACGTCATTCTCGTGGTGTTTGACAACAATGACCTTGTCCAGAAGTCCACAGGAGCGGATGCCTTCATCGACCTTGTTCTTTTGCTCCACCACCTTTCCCCTGCGGGAGTATCCATCACAGGTTATGAGGACCTTACTGTTCGCATTTCCTATTCGGGTGGCAAGTGATTCTCCGGAGAATGCAGCAAAAACGACGCTGTGCGGTGCTCCTATACGTGCACATGCAAGCATGGCAATGACGATTTCCGGTATCATAGGAAGATATATAGTTACAATATCCCCTTTCTCCACACCTGTGCCCCTGAGGACATTTGCAAAACGGGATACTTCTTCCAGCAGCTCTTTGTAAGTGTATTTACGGATGTTTCCGTTCTCACCTTCCCATATAATGGCGGTCTTATCAGCACGCTGCCTGAGGTTTACATCAAGACAGTTATAACATGCGTTGAGTTTTCCACCAATGAACCATTTTGAATGAGGAGGTTCCCATTCCAGCACTTTATCCCATTTCCGGTGCCATTCAATGCCATTAGCATTCTCTTCCCAGAAACATTCCGGGTCATCTTCAGCTTTCCTGTATATATCAGGATCGTTGACGATGGCATTCCTTGCAAAATCTTCCGGTGGTCTGAATCCGGTTATATTTTTTTGAGATTGGTCTGTGTTTTCTCCCATGATAGCACCCACTTAAAGGAAAAATGTTCCTGTAATACCATTATCTCAATTTGTTTATATGGTTTGTCATGTGGGTATAAAAAGAAAAATAAAGAAAAAGAAAGGGTCTAAATCCCTGAAAAAGAAACTAAAAGTGTGAATAATAGTTCATTTCTTCATCATTTCAAGAACGTCACAGACCTTGTTGATGGTGTCAACCGCTGTCTTCATACCTTCTTCATCTTCAGCAGCTGGCTTTTTGAGTATTCCACCAAAGTGTCCGCCATCACCCACTACTATCATTCCATGGATGTGCATCCATTCATGTATTGTCTGGATGGTTTTCTCCTGTCCGCCGTTCCTTGAACCGCCAATTGCCATTGCAGCACCCAGTTTGTTACTGAGTTTGAATCCCTGTCTCCTGTGTACAACACTCCTGTCGCAGAGGGCTTTTAATTGGGCTGTCATGGTTCCGAAGTAAACAGGTGATGATACTATTATTGCATCAGCTTCGACAAGTTTGTCATAAACTGGTTGCATATCATCATCAATAATACATTTCTCTCCTTTGGCACAAACCCCGCATGCAGTACAGGGTGCTATTTTAGATGAGGATAAAAATACTGCATCGGTCTCAAAACCTCTCTCACTTGCTATATCCAACAATTTCTCTATCAAGGTATCGTTATTCTGGCCAGCTTTAGGGCTTCCTGATATTCCAAGTATCTTCATATGATCACCACTCTGAAATAGAGAGCAACGGATATTAGTTTTTGGCTTTTGTACCTTCATGGAAAAGGTATAATAAGATTAGTTCGTTTAGACAAAAAACTAAAACTACAAGGCTCATTAATATACTTACTAATAATTCTATATATTGATCAATGGTCATTCAGGTTAAAAGAAGCGGTGATGGAATTTTGACTAGCAGGGACTATCTTACTATTGATGATTTTGATGTTGACGGTAAAACCATACTTGTGCGGGTGGATCTGAACACTCCGATGGATATGGAAGGTAATATTCTTGATGATATGAGGATAAAGAGCCACATACCTACTATAAAGGATCTGGATGATGCAAAGGTCGTGCTGATGGCTCACCAGAGCAGGGCGGGAAAAAAGGATTTCACAACAATGAAACCCCATGCTCAGCGGATGTCCCAGTATCTTGGCAAAGAAGTAGAGTATATTGATGATATCTTTGGTACTTATGCAAGGTCTTCTATCTCATCAATGGAAAAAGGCGATGTAATATTGCTTGAGAATGTGAGGTTCTATTCTGAAGAAAGCATAGAGAGGCCAGCCAGTGACCATGCAGCTACACATATGGTGCGCAAACTTTCTCCATTGATCGATATTTTCCTTAATGATGCATTTGCAGTATCACACAGGAGTCATCTTTCTATCATGGGCTTTACTGAGATTCTCCCGACTGGAGCCGGCAGGGTAATGGAGAAGGAAATAAGCTCCCTTGACAGGGGTATTAAGGGTAGTGGAAGGCCATGTATCTTTGTTCTTGGAGGTGCAAAGGTCGATGACTCCCTGAAAGTCGCGGAAAATGTTCTGATCAACGGCGGTGCTGACAGGGTGCTTGTTACCGGTGTTGTTGCAAATGTCATGCTTGCAGCAGCAGGTGTGGACATTGGTAAAGTAAATCTGGATTTCATCGAGTCACAGGGTTATACAGACCAGATAGCAAGGGCAAAGCAGGTTCTGGATAAGTTCGATGGGAAGATTGGTTATCCGCTTGATGTTGCTTTTAATGATGGAGGGAAACGAGTCGAAGTTCTTGTTAGTGAGCTGCCGGATGGTAACCTTCCAATAAACGACATTGGTCTTGAGACTATAGTTGCTTTTTCTGAAGAGATCAAGAATGCAAAAACGGTTGTTCTCAATGGTCCTGCAGGTCTGTCTGAGGTAGAGCCATTCGCTCTTGGAACACATGAGATAATCAAGGCAGCAATAAATTCCGAATATTCTATCGCAGGTGGCGGACATATATCTGCGGAGATAAGGAACCTTGGCTATGAGAATGATTTCTCACATTTAAGTACAGGTGGCGGTGCCTGTATAGATTACCTTGCAGGTGATGCTCTTCCGGGAATAGAGGCTTTGAAGACCGCAGCCGTACGATACAGACTTAACAGATAAGATAATAAATTCCTGTATAGGATACAGGAGTGTTGTTATGAGTGAAGGGGTAAAATTACTATCATATACTGAAGGCCAGGCAGCTGTCCAGCTTGCCAGGGACACCATTGAAACTTATTTGCGAACCGGTGAGATGCTGGATGGTTCGGAGATCCAGCTGCCGGAAATCTTTGATGAGGTCAGGGGTGTTTTTGTGACCCTTACAATAAACGGAGACCTGCGTGGGTGTATTGGTCATCCTTATGCAGATTCTCCGCTAAGGTACGCCATCACTGATTCTGCTCTCTCTGCTGCTCTGAGAGATCCCCGCTTTCCTCCTGTACACACTTCTGAGATGGGTAATATTGCGGTGGAGGTGACAATTCTGACCAAACCTGAACTCGTTGATGTTCCTCCAAAGGAGCTCCCATCTTCTATAAAGATTGGAAGGCATGGTCTCATAGTTAAAAGCGGTTACAGGCAGGGTCTGCTTTTGCCACAGGTGGCACCTGAAAATGATTTTGATGAAATAGAGTTCCTGAATCATACATGCATGAAGGCAGGTCTGCCCCATGATGCCTGGGTGACAGGTGCGGAAGTATACTCTTTTGAAGGTCAGATATTCTCAGAAAAAGAACCAAACGGGGAAATCGTTGAAAAGGATTTCAACGATAAGGCTTGCTCAAGTGAGTAATCCCATTGCCTTATTTTTACATATTTTTTACTTAAAGGTAGTTTTCAAGCACTTTGAGAATACCCTCAACATCTCTTTGCAGTGTATCAATAGATATTTCCATCATGAGATTGATGATGCCTTCATCTCCGAATGTCCTGAAATCGGTTTTAAGTCCAAGGACCGGTATTCCTTTAGCATAAGCATATCCCATTTCCCATGCAGTTCCCGAATCCACGTCGCTGCCACCATCCAGCACTGCCAGCACAATATCAGATTCATCAATTCCACGGATGTCGTTCTCAAAAATAATCCTCTGCCTGTCCTCCAGACGACTTGATTCAGTATCGTTCCCATCCTCCTGTGGAAGAAATACCAAGAACCCCATCTCTACCAGCCTGTCCCTGAGCAGTACGTTAAAATCCCTCTCTGCCTGTGAAAAAAGCGGCCCTGCTAAATAGATCTGTTTTTTATCATCCATTATTATTCCATCCCTTAAATTAAGAGGAATCTATATTGTCAGTCTGGTTAATAATAGTGTTGTAAGCGGGGTGAAAATAATCTGAATAAAAATGTGAAGGTGGATTCAGAACCAATTCTTAATTTCCGTTAGGATTAATTGGTATCTCTAGAAACAGATACTTTAATCGATCTCAATTGATCTTGGCAGAAGACCAAATCCTTTTATCCTTCCAGGCACAACAATTTGTGGGGTTTCAATGTCAAGAATATCTCCAAGTCTTAAAATTTGGTGGTTAGCTGTTGTTTTTATAGTTATAATACTCCTTGTGATATTCGCAGCAAACTATTTTGGTGTAAGACCTACGGTTACCAGTGGTGGAGTTGATGGTATTGTTCTGCCTGAAGGTTTTGTCATTGATACTTATGCTGAGGATCTTGGAAGCACACTGCTTTCATTTGGTGGTCCATCCCCCGGCCCGCGCATGATGATGATAAAAGATGGTCTTCTTTTTGTTTCAATTCCTAACAAAGGATTGATAGCTGTACTGCCGGACCGGGACGAAGACCATGTTGCAGATGAGGTGCAGGTGTTTATCTCGGATCTGGATTATCCTCATGGAATTGACTATTATGATGGTTGGTTCTATATCGCAGAGGAAAGCAGGGTCGTAAGGGTAAGGGATGATAATAGCGATCTTGTTTCAGACAATGGCAGTCTGGAGGTTCTTATCGATAACCTTCCCACAGGTGGACATTACACAAGAACGGTGAAAATCCATGATGGTGAAATCTACCTGGGAATGGGCTCATCTTGTAATGCCTGTTATGAAACAAATGACAGGAGAGCTGCCATATCAAAGAGTGACCTCGATGGCAGCAATCTAACAGTATTTGCATCGGGGCTTCGCAATCCGGTGGGACTGGCATTCCATCCGCTCACCGGGAATCTGTATGTCACCGAAAATGGAAGAGACTGGCTTGGAGATGACCTGCCACCGGATGAGATAAACCTCATAGTAGAAGGTGGAGATTATGGGTGGCCGGACTGTTATGGTAAGAACATCTTTGACACAGATTTTAACAATAGTGAACATACAGGTAATCCATGCAACGATACAGGAAAGATTCCAGGTTTTGTGGATCTGCAGGCACATTCAGCACCGCTGGGATTGACATTCTATGATGGTGAAAGTTTCCCTGAAGCATATCGGGGTGACCTATTTGTTTGTTTCCATGGTTCATGGAACCGTAAGGAGCCAACAGGATACAGGATCGTTAATATTGATATGGATACTCGTACTGTCAATGACTTTGCAACCGGATGGCTTGGTGACGCGACTATCAGTGGCAGGCCTGTGGATGTGATCCTTGCAGATGATGGCTCGCTTTTTGTCAGTGATGACAATGCAGGAGTGATATACAGGATATATTACACAGGTTAATTGCCTGGTGTAATTAATTAAATATAAGAGTTGAATACTCTTACTTATAGGGATTTAAATTATTGATTGCTAATCACTTTCAGATATGCGGGGTTATAATATCAGCATCCAGACCATCAATTCAGAAATTGATTTCATAGAAGATATGACTCGGGGGAGTTCTTTTTCCCTGCTTTACGAGAAAACGGAAGAGTTTGTTGATGTCGTGGCTTCATTCTTTGATGCCGGTTTCAGTAATAATGAGTGTTGCCTGTGGGGAGTCTCAGGCCAGCTTGATACTGATAATGCAAAAAACATGCTAAAGGATGCGGGTCTGGACGTGGATAAGTATCTGGAAAGCGGCCAGCTCATGCTAACCACATGCAATGAATGTTACATTGCCGGTGAAGGTGCGGTTTCGGAACACGACCTGAAAAAATGGCAGGAAATCTACGACATTGCAATAGCCGAAGGTTATGATGGTCTGCGGATAGTCGATAAGTTCACTATTGTCGGGGAAGATGCCTGGCAACAGTTCGTTGAATACGAGAAAAAGGCTATGGGACTTATCAAAACGAAAGGTATTGTTGGTTTGTTCGCTTTTTTACTTGAAGCACGTACACGATCAGAGATAATTGAGATCATAGGTATGCACGATGGCACGGTCATAAATAAGAATGGTAGGTGGACACTGCTTCAAAGTTCCTCATCATGCAAGACCATCCTGAAAGAGACTCACTTCCCTGATGACATGCTTGAGAATGTCTGGACTGGTGTCTGGGCTGTGGATAAGAATGATAACATCGTCTACTTCAATAAGGGCATGGAATCTATCTCCGGCCTGTCAAAGAGTGATGTGTTCGGGAAAAAACTGGTCAGTTTCATACCTCCTGATACAGGTGAGGGGGAGTTAAGTTTTATAGATATCTTCCAGATAGCAAAGGAAAATCTTCACTCAAGGAGTTATGATATTTTCCCTTTCATCAAACCAGACGGCCAGTTCATATATCACAGTGGTTTTCTGCTTCCATTAACGGATGATGAAGGTAACTATGGAGGTATGCTCGGTACAATTGGTAAGCTCGTGGAGCAAAAGATAAACCATAAAACCCTGCGGGATAAGTTCAAATCCATTCAAAAGCTGGAGGATATTTACCGAAAAAGTCCGGTTGTCGCTTTCCTCTGGAGTGCTGAAGATGATTGGCCAGTAGTTTTTGTTTCTGAGAATATTTCCCAGTTCGGTTACAGTGCTGATGATCTGATATCAGGTAAAATAAGGTATGGAGATATCATTCATCCGGATGATATGTATTATGTAAGAACAGACGTTTCCCAGCTTGAAGTTCAGGGTAAGATGTTCTTTTCAAAAGAGTATCGTTTGCTAACAAAATCCAGGGAAGTCAGATGGGTTACGGAGAGGTCGTACCTTATAAGGGATGAAAAAGGCGACCCTGCATATTACCAGGGTATCATCATTGACATCACAGAAAGGAAAAAGGCTGAAGAAGCTGCTCTGGAGTCCGAGAAAAAATATCGTATGATTTTTGAGAATTCTCCGCTTGGGCTCTTTCATTTCAATGAAAAAGGTATCATTACCCACTGCAATGAGAAGTTCCTGGAAATAATGCAACTTAAGAAGAAAGAGGATATAATCGGTTTCGATCTTGTTGCATCAATCGTAGATAAGCAAATGAAAAGAGCTGTTTCTGATGTTTTTTCAAGGAAGGTAGGCCATTTTGAAGGAGCATACCACACAGTTTCAACCGATATTACGATCTACATCAAGGCTGATTACAGTCCAAATATAGCGATAGATGGCACATTCCTTGGTGGAGTCGGGGTTTTTCAGGATATCACTGAGCGCAAACTTGCTGAAGAAAAACTGCTTAAGAGTGAAGCTCTTCTCACTGAGGTCAGCAGGATCGCCAAAATAGGGGGCTGGGAATTTGATGTATCAACTGGCAAGGGAACATGGACACCTGAAATTGCAAAGATTCATGAATTAGATCCTTCAACTCCTACAGACGTTGAATTGGGATTAAGTTTCTACACCCCGGGTTCAAGAGAACTTATTGAAAAAGCTATTCATGATGCTATACAAAAAGGTGAACCTTACGATCTTGAACTGGAATTGGTAACAGCTAAAGGTACACATAAATGGGTTAGAACAATTGGAAACCCAATAATAATAGATGGTAAAGTCGTGACTGTCACCGGATCATTACAGGATATCTCTGCACGTAAGAAGGCTGAAGAAGCTGTCCACGAGGCTGAAAAGAAATACCGCCTTATTTTTGAGAATTCTCCTCTGGGAATATTTCAGTTCAATGCTAAAGGAATCGTAACACAATGTAATGAGAAGTTTCTGGAGATAATAGGTCTGCAGAATAAGGAAGATATTATCGGTTTTAACATGGTCACACAGATCACTGACAAGATGATGAAAAAGGCCATTAATGATGCTCTCTCCAGGAAAACGGGTCATTTTGAAGGAAAATATCATACAGTCGTCAGTGGAAAGGATGTCTACCTCAAGGCTGATTACAGTCCGAATATTGCGGATGACGGTACTTTCCTTGGAGGCATCGGCATCTTTGGAGATATCTCTGTACGTAAAAAGGCAGAAGAGGCTTTACGTCTTGACGAATCAAGACTTGAAGCCCTTTTGAAGATCAACCAGTTGACTGATACTTCTCTTAAAGACATCGCAGATTTTGTACAGGAAGAGGCTGTCAGGCTTACCCAGAGTAAGATCGGTTATCTCGCTTTCCTGAATGATGAAGGGACTGTCCTTACTGTGTATTCATGGTCAAAGAATATAATGAAGGAATGTAGGGTAAGGGGAAAGAAGCTGGAATATCCACTTGGGGAAACCGGCTTGTGGGGAGAGTCCATCCGGCAGAAAAAACCTATAGTTATAAATGACTTTGATGATCCTGACCTGGTTAAACATGGTTATCCGGAAGGGCATATAAAGCTGAAACGCTACATGAACATTCCTATATTCGATGGCAAGAAAATTGTTGGTGCGGCAGGTGTCGGAAACAAAGAAGAAGAGTACGATAAATCCGATGTAAGGCAGCTTACACTGTTCATGGAAGGAATGTGGAGACTGGTACAGCGTAAGAGGGCCGAGGATACTCTTAGAGAATATGCTGATGAGCTTTCCAGGGTCAATGCCGAGCTATCAAAGGCAAATGAAGAACTTTCCTCGGCCAATGAGGAACTGAAATCACTTGACAGAATGAAGGATGATTTCCTCTCCAATGTAAGTCATGAGTTTAAAACACCGCTCACATCTATTCAGGGATACAGCCAGTTGATAGGGGATGAGACACTGGGGTCTGTTAACGAACAACAGAAAAAGGCTGTGGATACTGTTATCAGGAACTCTGAGCGTCTGCGCAGACTTGTAGATTCCCTGTTGTATCTCAGCAGGGCACAGTCCGGAAAGCTGAATTATTCATTCGAGAACATAAGTCTGGCGAATGTTATTGATAATTCGATTCAGGACCTTGCACTTCAGGCAGAGGGGAAGAGTATCGAACTTGTGAGGGATATTCCCGCAGATCTTCCCACTGTAACTGCTGACCGTGACAAGATGATGGATGTCTTTGTCAATCTGATAGACAATGCTATTAAATTCACACCACAGGATGGAAAGGTCACTATTTCCGTACATGCTACAGTAGATTCCCTTTATGTCAACGTGGAGGACAACGGTATCGGTATTCCTGCAGACAAGATCCACAAACTCTTCGAACGTTTCTATCAGGTGGATTCGTCTGTGAAAAGAAGGTATGGGGGCACCGGGCTTGGTCTTTATATCTGCAAGAAGATAATTGAGGATCACAAGGGTGATATCCATGCCACAAGTGAAGAGGGAAAAGGGACAACAATGCACATTCGCCTTCCTTTGAATCAGTAGCTCTTCAGTATGGCTGAACTTCAATGGCTATTTATTTGTAAGTCCTTTCAGTATATGTGTATGGTCTAAGACCTGATCATTGGTCAGGATCGTATCTTTGATCAGGCAGTAATTCTCATATCTGCTAATTCATGGTGAAAAAATGAAAGTGATAATCATAGGCGGTTTTCTCGGCAGCGGTAAAACAACTACTTTAAGGAACCTTGGTAAACATCTTATTGACAAGGGACACAAGATAGCTATAATTGTCAATGAGGTTGGTGAGGTCGGAGTAGATGGTGAGACCATATCAAGCAGTGGCCTTGTAACAAAAGAGCTTACAAGTGGCTGTATTTGCTGCTCTCTTAAGATCAGCATGGAATTCACCCTGCAAACGATTATTGAGGATTACGAGCCGGATGTTGTTATTATCGAGCCGACGGGGATTGCTTTCCCTCTTCAGATCAAGGAACATATAGAACTCATGGATCTTGGTGAAGTCTCATTTGCTCCTGTGGTTTCAATTGTCGATGCCAGCAGGTTTGGTGTCGAATGGGAACAGATCCCAAGGTTTATTGAGAATCAGATAAAGGAATCTGAGATCGTTTGCATCAATAAGATAGACCTTGTGGACAGTGAAGCGATTGCAACTTCAACCCAGATGGTCCTTGGAATAAATCCTGATGCAATTGTTGTTGAATTCTCAGCAAAGAACGCAGATGAGAAATTCGAGAGATTCATGGACCTGCTGACAGGTGAAAGTGAGATAAGACAGGAACGTGAGGACCTGAACTCCATGGAGGTTTCAGGTGTGGGTGCCTACGCAGGTGAATATTCCATCAAGTCCAGATCTATGCATCCTGATAATGTCACAACAATGCTGGTCCATATTTTAATGGATATAAGGGACAAAGTAAAACGGATAAATCCTGATTTCATAGGTCATGTTAAGATCAGTTTCAAGTTCAAGGACGGTCTTGTCAAGGGCAGTCTGACATCTTCCGAAGGTGAGCCGGTTGTTGAGATACTTGATGAGAAAGGAGATGGGCAGGAGCATCTCAAGTTCCTCAGTGCGGTAACGAAAGTCCAGAAGGAAGAACTTGTGGAGATCGTTGATGAATGTATTCAGGAGATTCTGGAAAAGGAAGGCGTTTCTTTTGAGAAAATAAGTTTCCAGGTGCATGATGAACCAAATCTGATAACTCTGGATATCTGAATGACATGGTTTTACGGCAGGACAAATTGTTCCTGCTTTTCCATCTCAATAGATAAATATCATTGAAACATCTCTATTTTTATGAAACAAAATCCTGAACTCGAGGTACTTGAATCACTTGCAAAGACCATCCTTGTAGCTGCAAGGACTGCACCCAAAGGAAAAGGTGTCGATGACATCGTTACCTTTCTGGTGCATGATGATGAAAGAATGTATCTTGCAGATAAAATGGAAGAGCTCAGTGAAATCAAGGATATGAAGTTCCTTATACGTGATGCGAAGAACGTAAGGGATGCCGATTCACTGGTTCTTATCGGTCTGAAGTCCTCCGGTGTAAGTTCACTTAACTGTGGAGCATGTGGATTTAAGACGTGCAAGGAAATGCTTGAGCACAAGAAGGTCAAGGTAGAGTTCACAGGTCCGCATTGCATGATAAAATACATGGACCTTGGTATCGCTGTCGGCTCTGCGGTGGCTAAGGCAAAGGACCTGTGCATTGATAACAGAGTGCTGTATTCGGCAGGTGCTGCTGCATGTTATTTTGATATGATAGATGCAGATGTTGCAATGGCTGTTCCGTTGAGTGTGAAGGGAAAGAACATCTTCTTTGACAGGCCATCCACAAGGTGAATGGCCGGTGGACCGTCTACAAGGTGAATGGCCGCCGGACCGTCTACAAGGTAGGCGGTTGTTGCCTCCTCCTTTCATTTTCGTCTACATTTTTTTGGATACTATTCAATAACAGATTTTGAGATATTGTTATGCACATGTGTTTCAAATATATTTGAAACCACTATCTTTAAATATAGGCACACTAATTTTATAATCGCGGTTTTGCGGGCAAATCCCAATACCGTGAAAGTGAGTTTCTGGAGATCTCAAATATGGAAATGAGAACCAATGAAATGCTTGAACTTGGACTCAAATCCCACGGATATTGTTGTCCGGGAATGTCACTTGGATTGAGACTAGCTTGGAATGCCATGGAAAAACCCGGCATATCAAGAGCAAAAGGAGGATGCTAAAATGATTGACGTAACTGACTATCTTGAAACAGGATTTATTTTTCACGGCCATAGGTGCCCTGCTATGCCGCTTGGAATGAGGATAGGGGCCGCTGCTATGAATGCACTTGGCGTTGACAGATCGAAAGATAAAGAACTTTATCTGATTGCAGAGACAGGAAATGATCATGCAGCTGGGTGTTTTGTTGATGGTCTTATGACTATTACTGGCTGTACTTATGGAAAAAGCAATATTGAGAAGACCTTCTATGGCAAAATGGCTTTTACACTCATCGATACCATAAATCAAAAGGCAGTCAGAGCATATATAAAGCCCGAATTTTTTGGAAATATGCTAAAATCTCCGTTTGTTGAACAGAGAAAAATAGGTGTACTGCCACAGGACATTGATTCTGAGATTGCTGAGCCATTGGTTAACAAAATACTAAGTATACCTGAAGAAAACTTCCTCGTTATCAGTCCAGTTTTCGATTATGCTTTTGAAAAGAAAAAAGGGGTTTTTGATACAGGATTGTGTGAGGAATGCGGTGAACGTACATTTGCTCATAAATTGCAGGATGTTAATGGCAAAACGCTTTGTAAACCCTGTGCTGACAAATAAAAAATGCAAAGAAATGGTAATCGAAAAATATGCACGTATGCTTGACGACAAGATAATCTGTCAGTCATGTTCGGAAAAAGTGCATATGCTTTAGGTGCAGTTGCACCAACCATTTTTACATAATATATTGCTGCAAAGTCTGGAATTGATCATATGGATGTTATTGTAATTGCTGTTATAATCTTTTTTTTAGCTGTTATATTCTCAATGCTGGGTCTTGGCGGTTCTCTGGTATATGTGCCATTGTTCTACTGGCTGGGTATTGATATGCTGGTAGCTATCCCCACAGCGTTGCTGCTTAATGGAATAACATCCAGTTCAGCAGCTATCACCTATTACAGGAAAAAAATGATCGACCTGCATATGGCAACTCCATTTGTATTGGCTTCTACCATTGGTGCTCCCATTGGTGCTTATTTCACAAAGTTCGTCTCTGTTGGAACACTGCTGTGGATACTCAGCGTTGTGTTGCTGCTTGCGGGAGCACGGATGTTGTTGTCTGGTAATAAGGATTCAGAGGGTAATAATGAGTCTGTAGGCAGGAAAAAGAGATTCATAATTGGTATATGTCTTGGATTTGTGATCGGTGTTTTCGCCGGGCTCCTCGGGCTTGGTGGCGGTGTGTTCATCGTGCCTGTTTTGATAGCACTTGGCTATGAGACAAAGCGTGCTTCTGCAACTTCGGCTTTCATCGTGTTGTTCTCATCATTCTCAGGATTCTTTGGTCATCTGGGTACAGGACATCTGGATGTGACACTTATGGCTTACACAGCTCTGGCTGCATTCATTGGAGGACAGGTAGGTTCACACCTGATGCACAGTAAAATGAAATCAAAGACTATCAAGCAGATGTTTGGTGTGGTCCTGTGGATAATGGCTGTGAAAATATTGTCTGGATTGATGTGATTGATTGATGTGTTTAAAAATTCTAGTGAACGATGCTGTATTTTTGAATCACATCAATTCTTATTCTTTTTCTGCGTCTATAATTACATACCTACAAAGTAAAAATTGTATATGTCCATTGAATACGATGAATTTCTTTTCCTTTCATTGTCAACTTTTCAACTTTTGCCTTTAGAACAACCCTTATAAATTTCAAACTCATTATTTTAAATGTATTTGAAAAACATTTCTGAAAAGGAATGTTTTTGGGGTCAAATGCTACATATGCCAATTTCATATTCATGGCATCGCAAAAAGAACGTCAGTGGGGATAAGTTCTATGGCAACAAAAGCATGTATCACAAAGCAGCCACAGGGTCTTGCTTTCTTTGAAAAGTACCTTCCGGTATGGGTAATTCTCTGCATAATCGGGGGAATCCTGCTTGGAAGATTTGCACCGGACCTGGCTCTCTATCTTGACAGCCTGTCAATCTATGTTGATGAAGCACCTGTGGTTTCAATTCCGATTGCTATCTGTCTGTTCTTCATGATGTATCCCATCATGGTGAAGATAGACTTCGGGGAAGTTCTCAAAGCCGGACAGAATATAAAGCCGGTTGGGCTTACACTGTTCATCAACTGGGCTATCAAGCCGTTCACCATGTACCTGATATCCATTTTCTTCCTGGGTACTCTGTTTCTCGGATTCATCGGTCCGGAGGCAACAGACCTTGTGAAGATGCCATTCGGGCTTGACCTTCCCGTAGGTGCGAACTATGGTGAAGGAACCGTTGTTCTTCAGGATGGTATAAAGATGCTGGAGGTTCCATTGTGGCGAAGTTATCTTGCAGGTTGTATACTTCTGGGAATTGCTCCGTGTACTGCAATGGTACTTGTATGGGGGTATCTTGCACGTGGAAATGACTGCCATACTCTTGTGATGGTTGCGATAAACTCCCTGACAATGCTTTTCCTCTATGGTCCTCTGGGAGGTTTCCTGCTTGGGGTTGGAAAACTTCCTGTTCCGTGGCAGGCACTGGCTCTGTCAATCGGTATATATGTAGCACTTCCGCTGGCTGCAGGTTATGTTTCCAGGAAACTGATAATCCGGACAAAAGGTGAGGAGTGGTTCAAGACAAGTTTTGTTCATTTACTTACACCGGTCACGATTATTGCTCTTCTCATCACACTTGTCCTGCTCTTCAGTTTCAAAGGTGAAACAATACTGGCACAGCCGCTGACAATTTTGTGGATAGCAGTGCCGCTTTTCATTCAGACGGTGTTCATCTTCACGCTTGGGTATGTGCTTGCGAAGCTTCTGAAACTAAGCTATCAGGACGCTGCTCCTTCTGCAATGATCGGAGCATCGAACCATTTCGAGGTGGCTATCGCCACGTCCACCATACTGTTCGGTCTTTCATCCGGTGCTGCCCTTGCAACTGTTGTGGGAGTTCTTATCGAAGTGCCTGTGATGCTCATGCTTGTGAGGATATGCCTGAGGACAGAGGGATGGTTCAGCTGACCATCCTTTTTGAGTTTTATTTTTAGCATCATGTATTTTTGTATTCCCGGATGTCAGGAAAAAGCACGTAATTTATGTATGAACCATTACAAGCACTGTAACAGTTTATTAATTTTAACTGTAATTACAAAAAAGTATATTTAGAATTATACCATATTTGAGTTTAGGGAATAGTTGGAAAATGGCATAATTACACAATTGCTCTGATAACTTTTCCACAGAGCTACGTAATTTTAAAGATAAATTCTAAATGGAGGAAGTGGATGAAAAAAATACCATTCATACTAATGTTATTGCTAACGATGCTTATGCCGGTGGCAAGTGCCGACATAGTCAATGATCTGAACCTTAAGGTCAATGAATACAACCAGTATGCAGAATATGTGCCTTCTTACCTTGAATCCCTTCTGGGAAATGAGGTTATCAAGCTTGTAATTGTCACTGATGATGGCGAAGAAAGATATATTAAAGCAATCACAGAAGACGCATACATAACAACCTTTGAAGAAGTAGATGAAGATACGGACTTTGATGCAACGATGATCGTAGGAGCAAACGAAGCTACAGTTAGAACCATAATCAGGTCGTCAGACCCATTGGAGGAGTTCATTGCTGCAAAGGACAATGGGGAGATTGTGATCGAGCCAGTGGGTATTGTAAATACTGTCAAATACACCGTTGCAAATGTGGTAATGAAAGTATCATCCTTGTTTGGATTATGATGATTTGAATAGACTGCATTAAGAAGGATGGTTCAGCTAACCATCCGTATTTTATTTTTGGAATAATAGTGGCTTTTTGTTTTTTAACCCTCCACTCCCCAAGATGCATGCTTCGTTAATTCTATTATGACAATATCCTTATTTTAGCTTTATAATTTTTAATGTCATTTAAATTTTCAATTGCATCAAATAGTCTCATCCAAGAGTACAATTCACAAGGAATCGTGCTATATATCGTAAATGTCTATCTACGACCGGGGTTATCATGTGGGGTGGTATCATAAAACACCGGTTACAATGCCGGTGTTCTCCCGTTTATTTCTAATTAATTTCTAAGCTCAATTAACTCATAAATTTCTCCACCAACAACTTAACCGCTCCTTTTCCATAATTCAGCCTCTTCCCTTGCTTGATCTTATCCTTAATGCGCTTCAGTGTACTCCTATCCTTGATTCTCATTGGTCGTGCATCTTTTGGTTCCAATTGAAGCACCCATTCATTAAACTTCCTTGCTATCTCAACAAATCAGTATTATCTATCTTCCCACCATAAGCCGGCTTGTTAAAATCAATAACCTTTCTATCCTATATGTGCTCAGCAAACATTCCTCATCCGTTCCACCACCAAAGCGCAACCATTATACCCCTACAACCACTTTTTCATCATATATTTGATAATAAAGTGAGGGCTATGATAATTGGGGGCAGTGGAACGCTGCAACCTTCCCGTAAGGTGCAAATCCTGAAATATCATAGTAAAGTAAGGTATAGTCATGGACGTAAAAGATGTAATGAACCCGAATGTTGTTACCTGCTCTCTGGATACTCCGATAAGAGAGGTAGCACAACTCATGAAACAGGAAAGTGTCAGTGGTATTCCTGTTGTGGATGAGGGCAAGGTAGTCGGTATTGTTTCCGAGGGAGATATCCTGAAGTTGCTGACAGTTCCAGAACATGGCGGACTCTGGTTGCCAAGTCCGTTCGAGGTTATTGAAGTTCCTATCCGCGAGCTGCTCAACTGGGAAGAAACCAAAAATATGCTTGAGGATATAGGTTCAAAACCAATCAGGGAAATAATGACAAAAAGCGTTTACGCAATAGGCCCTGATGCCTCTATCGAGGATGCAGCTGCAGTTATCACTAAACACAAGATAAACCGCCTTCCTGTGGTGTATGAGGACGGTACGCTTGTAGGTATAATCACACGTGGTGACATCATTTACGGTCTTGGACAATTGTAAGAAGGAATATCATGAAATTCATTGAAGGCGGTATCTGTGCTGTAAAAGGCGTGCGTGCCGGTGGCATTAAACCCGGAAAGATGGGAATTGCAGTCATACAGGCAGAAGGAAACGCTGCCGGAGCCTATACAAGGAACAAGGTCATTGCAGCTCCACTGGTAGTTACCAGGGAGCATATCAACGGGACCGGAAGGCTTGCAGGGGTTATCGTTAACAGCGGCAATGCAAATGCTTTCACAGGTGTGCAGGGTCTTGCTGATGCAAGGATAATGGCATCTGCGCTTGCATCAAAATTAGGAGTTGACGAGAAACTGATAGGTGTTGCTTCCACAGGTGTTGTCGGACGCAAACTTGACACCGGCTGGATAACTTCCCATCTTGACGAGGCTCTGGCTTCCATGGGAGAGGATGCCGATGCCAGCATGAAGGCAGCACGTGCCATCATGACAACTGACACCGTTCCCAAGGAGATAGCCATCGAAATGGACTGTGGCATCCGCATAGCTGGCATTGCCAAGGGTTCGGGTATGATAGAACCCAACATGGGTACAATGCTTGCCTTTGTGTACACTGATGCAGAAGTCTCTTCAGAGATGTTAAAGTCATGCCTCACCACTTCTGTGGACAAGAGCTTCAATATGATAGTGGTGGACGGTGACACGAGCACCAATGACATGGTTCTGGTAACAGCTACCGGCCAGTCAGGCATCCATCCTGAAATCTCCGACCTTCAGGCAGGTCTTGACCTTGTACTCACCGAGCTTGCCAAGATGATAGCCATAGACGGCGAAGGTGCCACCAAGCTAATAGAATCCAAGGTCACCGGTGCAGCCACAGCAGAGGATGCTCGTCTTGTAGCTAAAGCGATAGTCCGCTCCCCTCTTGTCAAGTCCGCCATCTTCGGTCAGGATCCTAACTGGGGTCGTATCGTAGTGGCAGCCGGATATTCCGGTGCTGACATGGACCAGACAAAAATATCCCTGTCATTTTCTGCCAGTACCGAGGTCGTGGAACTGGTAAAAGATGGTAAAGTGGTCCGAAACGACGAGGAAGCACTGTCGCAGTTAAAGTCTATCATGTCTCAGGATGAGGTAGTCATCATAACCGACCTCGGCATGGGACATGAGAGTGCCACTGCATGGGGCTGTGACCTGACCTACGATTATGTAAGGATCAATGCAGAGTATACTACCTGATATTTATTCATCATTTGAGGAAGACAATGTACAAGATATACGTGGACGGTCAGCACGGAACGACCGGCTTACTGGTAAACGAGCGTCTGGCAAAACACCAGCAGGTTGAGATACTTGAGATTCCATATGAGGAGCGTCACAACAGGGAATTGAGGGCGAAGCTGCTCAACGAGGCAGACCTGGTTTTCCTGTGCCTGCCAGATGAAGCGGTCGAGGATACGGTGGGTCTGATAACGAACCCGGATACAAAGATCATCGATGCATCCACAGCTAATCGTATAAATGAAGCATGGGCTTATGGATTACCCGAACTTTCTGCCGAACACAGGGAGAAGATCACCGGAGCAAGCAAAGTCTCCAATCCGGGCTGTCACGCCACGGCTTCCATAGTTGCTCTTTATCCTCTGGTGGAGGAAGGCATCATTACAAAGGAAACAGCTGTGCCGCTGTTCTCCATCACCGGATACACCGGTGGCGGAAAACAGATGATACAAACATATGAGACCACAGAAGAGAGGGCCTACAAAGCTCCGAGGCAGTATGCTCTTGGCCTGACCCATAAGCATGTGCCTGAGATCATGGTCCATTCGGGTCTGAATGTGAAACCAATTCTTATGCCAGTGGTATCTAATTTCCCAAGAGGACTTGCAGCAACACTACCTTTGTCTGTAAAGGATCTGGGAAGTTCTGTGACAAAGAATGACCTGTATGAGCTTTATCAGAGATACTACAAGGATTCCATTTTCATCCGCGTTCATAAAGCTGATGAGGCGGATGATCTGGTGGACAATGCCTTTGATGTGCAGGGAAGCAATGATACCAACTACCTTGACCTCTACATTTACGGTAACGAGGACCAGATACAGGTAATCTCCCGTCTGGACAATCTTGGGAAAGGTGCTTCAGGTGCAGCTATACAGAACATGAACATCATGCTTGGCATGGATGAAACGACCGGTCTCCTGTGAGGCTTGCATGTTACTGGAATAATCATTCAGAAAAGCTGAACTAATTTTTCTTTTTTTCTTTCTCATCCATCGCATATAAATACTGTATAAACATAATTTATTTCCATTGGGTGAAATAATGGACATTGCCGATTGGGAAAAACGGTATTCAGAAGCAGTCTCTAATGTAAAAGGGCAGCTTGAAAATGTACGGGGTGTATTCGTGGCTTATAACAGTAATGTTGATGCCATGAAACATATCAAAGAAGCGGAGATAAAAAAACTCATTGGAATTATTGGATGCGAAAAGATACATGAAAGGATAGTGGAGTATCCAAGGGAGATTAAGGACCCTGTAGATTTCATGGCTCGTCTTATCATAGCCATGAGGGATGGGAAAGCCGCTGAAGTTCCAACTTATACTACTGACATTCATGAATGGCTAATGGATAACCTTGTGTTCGATTCCGCACGTATGGGAGGACAGGCAGGAATTATATCTAATCTTCTGGCCAATCTTGGCGTGAAGAACGTCATCACCTATGTGCCATGGCTTGCAAGGGAGCAGGCTGAGTACTTTGTGGATTCTCCTAACCTGTGGCACCCTGTTATGGAGGATGGGATACTTATTCTGAAGCATCCAAAGGAAGCATACAACCCTGAACAAAAACCAAAGATCAACTGGATAATAGAATTCTCCAAAGGTATGAAGTTTAGTTGTGCAGGCGAAAAGTATGTGGTTCCAAGGGATAACCGCCTGATAATATCCTCCAGGCCCCAATGGATACGGATAGACATGAGTCCTGAAATGTATGAGCAGCTCTCAGACATCAGGGAAGATATAGACGGTGCGATACTTTCCGGATACCAGATGATCAGGGAAGAATACGAGGATGGTACGACCTATCTTGATTATGTTGCGAGGGCTGTCAATGTTATAGAACGCCTGAAAGGATGCAATCCTAAAATGCGCATACATGTGGAATTCACATCCATACAGAACAAGGTCATCCGCAAGGCCTTGCTTACCGATATCGTGAAAAAGCACGTAACTTCACTTGGTCTTGATACAGTTGAAGTGGCAAACGCCCTCAACGTACTTGGATATGAGGAACTGGCATATTCTGTAATAAATAAAGGTGAGAACAGCATTGTTTCTCTCTACGAAGGGGCTGTCAGGCTCCTCAAAGAACTTGAATTGCAGAGGGTGCATATCCACTCATTGGGGTACTATATATGTGTTGTATCAAAAGACCATCCTCTTGGTGCTGATTCTCACAGGCAGGCATTGCTTTTTGCTTCAGCACTTGCAGCAACACAGGCAACACTTGGTTCTGTAAGAAGTCTTGATGATATTTCCGCTGGTCTGGAAGTACCTGTTTACGGTCAGGGACATGATGACCTTATAGAACTTGAAAAGTATCTTGTAAGGAGAGGTATCTGTACTGCTGAAGATTTCGAAGATGGCTGCATAAGTGCAGATGGCCACGATCTTATAATCATTCCTTCCAAAATTGTAAAGGACCCTGTTGCAACCGTGGGCATAGGTGATGCCATATCAGCAGGCGCATTTATTGCCCTGCTTGCCAAAATGCCAAAATTCAACATATGTCAGGAAAAGGAGTAGCCGGATGAATATCCTCTGTGCCTACAATGCAAATATAGATTCCATAGTCCACATTGATGGTGAGGAATTTTCCCGAATGCTTGAAGGGAATACGGTAATCCGGGATAAATTGGAAAATCCTCCCGGCTCTATATCCTCAAAGTCAGACTTCTTTGCTGGCTTGCTTTTATGTATGCGTAATGGTACGGGCGCTGAATGGCTAATCCATGATGCAGAAGTTTTTGAATGGCTAAGACTGACATTCCTCAATGATTCATTAATGAGGATGGGTGGAAACATGGGTATAATGGCCAATGTTCTCTCTGAACTTGGCGCTTCAAAGGTGGTACCTAATGTTGCAAGTCTCTCAAAGTTACAGGCCTCCTTTTTTTCCCACAAAGCTATCTTCCATCCTTATAATGGAAAGCTGTACCGCAGCGGGGAAATAGGAAATGTCCTGACAGCCGGGAATAACAGGCAGGAGCTCATTCACTTTGTATTCGATTTCAAAAAAGGGGATGTTGTTAGATTCTCAGGTGAAACCATTTCAGTTCCACGAGAGAACAGGTTCATAGCAACCTATGACCCATTAAACTTCCAGCTTTACATTGATGAGCATTTCCGGGATTATTCCCTGAAACATGCCGGGGAAATGGATGGAGCTATTGTTTCCGGTTTTCATATGCTGCAGGAAGATGGTTCCGGAAAATGCATGTATAAAGAAAGGCTGGATATGGCTCTTGAACAGCTCCGGAGCTGGAAGCAATTAAAGGAAAACCTGCATATCCATGTTGAATTCGGACATTTCTCATCCGGAAAAATAGCGTCATATGCATTTTCAATTCTCTCTTCTATAGTTGACCGTATAGGAATGAATGAAGATGAACTCGCCATGCTTGCCAGCATAAATAGTATGGATCCAAAACCTATACTTGCAATGGATTCTGTGGCCATTGCCGAATCAGCCATAAGGCTCTGCGGTGATTTCGGACTCTGCAGGATGCTTGTGCATACAAGGGAATTCGTAGTTTCCGTTTCTTGCAGGAAAGAAGATGACCCTGAAGTTATTATCAAAGCAATGAATTTCGGAGCTTCATGCGCAGCTGCATTTGCATGCTCCGGTAAGCTTGCTGACAGGCAAACTCTGCTGAATGTAGCATCTGAGATACCGGAAAGTGAGTTTGGGNNGACTTGGGGACACAATCTCAGCCGCCATTTTTTTAAGGGAGCTTGAACTCAACTTCTGACATGTATACTCTTTTCTCAGAGAACTTCAATCTGGACTACACCCTTGAATGTGGTCAGGTATTCCGGTGGAATTACATCGATGAATGGTGGACCGGGGTTGTGAATGGTCATGTTGCACGCTTGCAGCAGGACAGTAAAAGCGGTGAGGTTCTGGTGGACTCGAAGTTGCCAAAGAGTTTTTTTGAGAATTATTTCCGTTTTGATGATGATCTTGATGCAATCCTGAATGAGGTCAATAAGGACGAATTCATGGCTGAGGCTATAAGAAAATATATGGGATTGCGCCTCATCAGGCAGGAGCCCTGGGAGTGTCTCATATCCTATATGCTTGCAACCGCCTGGA
>DAZF01000035.1 GCA_002507205.1 Methanolobus sp. UBA32
AAATATTCTGTTTTGCTTTTGGTGAAATTCAGAAATAAAGAACTAGCGATGTTTGATTAACAATGCCACTAGTATTTAGTCGATAAAACATATTCAGACCTCAAGATTTGTCTTCTTTGTGATGATGAATTTTAATATAAATATCAAAGGTAGCATATGATTACAGAAAACTAACTTGAAAAATGGCTTTAACCTGGTTCCAGGACACCGGCTGGGACTACCAGTACGGTCCTGATATCGCTCATGATGGCTCTATGCCGGAGCGTCAGATTACCTGCAGGTATTGCTTCCGGGTCGTGTACTGGATGCGTTGCATCGTTTGAATCCGGGTGTGCCTGCTTCAATATTGGAAGATGTACTGCACACTCTTAGCAAGCCACAGCATCCTTCTCTTGTGCAGAACAAACGTGCTTTTCATGAGATGCTGCTGGAAGGAGTTCCGGTGGAGTATGAGATTGATGGGGAGATGCGTGGGGATAGGGTACGGCTCATGACTTTGAGGATCGGGAAATCTAAGAACAATCCCGTACCTTTGCCGAACTTCGCGACACGCTGCTGCCCAAACTGATTTCGGGAGAACTGCGGATTAACGACGCAGAGCAGATTATCGGGGATATGCCCAATGAGTAATACCAATTTCTACCAATCTCCACCAAATTGGTAGTAACTCTTTTATCCCAATAACTACCAATATATACCAAAAAGTAACGGATTGGTAGTTATGAAGATTCCACAGAAAGCACCAGACATGTGGGAGGTTATCGGGAAGTATCCTGAAATGCTCTCAATGTTCGTTGATCCTAAGATGCAGGAGCTTGTTGCAAAGTACAACCGTGGGTATGTACACTGGGAAGAGCTCCGGCACCGCAAACTGCCCGTGGAGGCTGAGAAACTGTGGGCTTTGATCAAAAGTGCAAGGACATTGCAGGCCAAACGCGTTGAATTCGGAGAATGGACCTTCCGGTATGTCCTGTCAGGCGATACACTGCGGAGACTGCACCTGCTGGACACAAAAGGTGCCGGATATCTGGAAAGCGGACCAGGGGGAGTGAGCGCTGCGGACAGGAAGCGGTACATTCTTAACTCACTCATGGAAGAAGCCATTGCCTCCAGTCAGCTTGAGGGAGCGGCCACCACCAGGGAGGCAGCAAAGAAAATGCTGCGGCAGGAGCGAAAACCCAGGGACTACTCGGAAAAGATGATCCTCAACGGCTATCAGACCATGTGCAGGATAGCAGAAATGAAGAACACGTCCATTGATCCGGATACACTGCTTGATATCCACAGGGAGATAACACACGACACGCTTGAAGATCCCGAATATGAAGGAAAGTACAGGGACAACAATGAAATCGTAGTTGCTGACCCTCAGGACGGGAACAAGGTATATCATATCCCTCCTGACTTTGAGAAGATCCCTCTGCTCATGGAAGAGTTCTGCAGGTTTGCCAGCAGCGATGAAGAAGAGTTCATCCACCCTCTTATCAAGGGCGTGATCCTCCACTTCCTGATAGGTTATATTCATCCCTTCACTGATGGTAACGGCCGGTGTGCAAGGTCGATCTTCTATTGGTACATGCTCAGCCGGGGTTACTGGCTCTTTGAGTACATGCCGATATCAAGGATACTGCTGCACTCCAAAGCAAAATATGCCATGTCCTATCTGTATACCGAAACCGATGATAACGACCTTACATACTTCATAAACTACAATCTCTCTGCAATAGAAAAAGCGCTGAATGAACTTGAAAAGTACATCAGTCTCAAAAAGCAGGAACAACATGAAACGATGCAGATCATTGAAACCTCTGAGAATCTGAACCTCAGGCAGGCTGACATACTCAAGAATCTGCTCAAAGAACCTGACAGATACTTCTCCATTGCTGAGATCAAAGGAAAGTACAATATTGCCTATGACACAGCAAGAAATGACATGCAGCATCTTGCGAAACTGGGATATGTCGAAAAGCTCGAAAGAGGCAGGAGCTTTATGTATAAATATAAAGGAGTTAAACTTATATCCTGAGTACCGATAAGTACCAATTTCTACCGGATTGGTAGTAAATGCTTTTGAATGCCTCCGGACATGTAACCTCCTTTATCGCATGCCTTAAGAACAGCAGGCTTAAATACTCTAAATATTAATTTCTTTAGAGTATAAACCCAATTCTTAATAGAACAACGATCAGGATAACTGCATAAAGGTGCCATCAGATGAGCGAAAACGACCTTGAAAAAACAACGTTGGCCTGGTTCCAGGACACCGGCTGGGACTACCAGTACGGTCCTGATATCGCTCACGATGGGCCCATTCCGGAGCGTCAGGATTACCTGCAGGTTTTGCTTCCGGGTCGTGTACTGGATGCGTTGCATCGTTTGAATCCGGGTGTACCTGCTTCAATATTGGAAGATGTACTACACACTCTCAGCAAGCCACAGCATCCTTCTATTGTTCAGAACAACCGTGCTTTTCATGAGATGCTTCTGGAAGGGGTGCCGGTGGAGTATGAAATTGACGGGGAAGTGCGCGGGGATAGGGTACAGCTCATAGACTTCGAACATCGTGAAATGAACAGGTATCTTGTTGTGAACCAGTTCACGGTTCAGGGAGTGAAACAGCCTCGCAGACCGGATATCGTTGTGTTCATAAACGGGTTGCCTATTGCTGTTATTGAATTGAAGAATCCGGCAATTGAGCAGGCAGATATATGGGCTGCATATAGGCAGTTGCAGACCTACAAAACCGAGATTGCCGATCTTTTTGTGTTCAACGAGGCCATGATTATCTCCGACGGGTTCAATGCCCGTGTGGGTTCATTGACAGCATCAAAGGAATGGTTCATGCCATGGCGTACAATTCGCAGTGAAAATGATCAGCCTCTGCTGGAATACGAACTGGAGAAAGTAGTTCGCGGATTCTTTGCTCCGGAACTGCTGCTGGACTATCTCAGGCACTTTATTCTTTTCGAACCTGCAGGGGATACACAGATCAAGAAGATCGCGGGGTATCATCAGTTCCATGCAGTGAGGGAAGCAGTGCGTGCGACTGTGATAGCTGCCGGATTACCGGTAAGTCATCAGGGAAAGGAGCCGCGTGCAAACTATGCTGATAAAGTGGAACCTGGCTCAAAGCGCGGAGGAATAATCTGGCATACACAGGGTTCAGGCAAGAGTATCTCCATGGCCTGTTTTGCAGGTAAGCTGATGCAGCAGCCGGAGATGCAGAATCCCACGCTTGTTATAGTCACCGACCGTAACGACCTTGACGGGCAGTTGTACCGGACCTTCGTCAATGCAAAAATGCTGCTCAAGGAAACACCTGTACAGGCTGAAAGCCGCGAGGAGTTACGTGAACTGCTAGCCAATCGTCCTTCGGGTGGCATAATCTTCACCACAATCCAGAAATTCATGCCAGGAAAAGGTGAAACACATTTTCCAAAACTCACCGACCGTGATAATGTTGTAGTGATAGCCGATGAAGCCCACCGCAGTCAGTACGGGTTCCGTGCTACGCTGGATACAACTACCGGGGCTTTCAAATATGGCTATGCTCATCACATGCGTTCGGCATTGCCCTCTGCAACATTTGTCGGTTTTACCGGCACTCCAATCGAAAGTGATGATAAGGACACACGCAGGATCTTTGGCGAATACGTCAGTATATATGACATCCAGGACGCTGTGACAGATGGTGCAACCGTACCAATCTTTTATGAAAGCCGTTTGGCAAAACTGGACATAAACCAGGCTGACATAGAGAAGCTCAATACGGAAGTCGAAGAAGTCCTGGAAGACGAGGAAGACATTGCCTTGCGCGAGAGATCAAAATCCCGCTGGGCAGCTCTGGAGCAACTGGTAGGAGCCGATAAGCGAATAAAAGAAGTTGCCAGTGACCTGGTAACTCACTTTGAGAATCGCAATGCTTCCATCAAAGGCAAGGGTATGATTGTCTGCATGAGCCGTGATATCTGCGTGCGCATGTATGATGCAATCACTCAATTAAGGCCTGAGTGGCACAATGATGATCCATTCAAGGGAGAAATAAAGATCATCATGACCGGTTCTGCTTCTGATGATGCACCTCTTCAATCTCATATATACAACTCCCAGACAAAGAAGATGTTGGAGAACCGTTTCAAGGATCCGGAAGACCCGCTGAAACTTGTAATTGTACGTGACATGTGGCTCACCGGATTTGATGTGCCATGTCTTCACACAATGTATGTGGACAAGCCGATGCGTGCTCATAATCTTATGCAGGCTATCGCACGTGTGAACCGCGTATTCCACGAAAAACAGGGTGGCCTTGTAGTAGACTACATTGGTATTGCCTCAGAACTTCGTCTAGCTCTGAAAACCTATGTAGAGAACCGTGGCAAAGGATCCCCTACCATTAGTACTGCTGAGCCTCTGGCGATACTCAAAGGAGAAATGGAAAAGGCCCGTGGCATGTTCCATGGATTCAACTATGAAACCTATAGGACGAATGCTTCTCAATTGCTCCTGCCGGCAGCTAATCACATCCTCGGTCTCCAAGATGGAAAAAAACGCTATTTTGACGTGGTGCTTGCCATTTCCAAGGCATGTTCGTTATGTGGAACTTCAGATGAAGCAATGGAGCTTCGTGAAGAGATAGCATTTTTCCAGGCTGTAAAAGTAGTTATTTCCAAAGCATCCAGCAGCGATAAAAAACTGGCCGAGGAAAAGAAGAACCAGATAATTAAACAGATCCTGGATAATGCCTTATTGGCAGAAGGAGTAGAGGATATCTTCAAACTTGCAGGTCTGGAAAAACCGGATCTTAGCATTCTCTCTGATGCATTCCTTGATGAGATGAGGCATTTACCCCAGAAGAATCTTGCAGTGGAGTTATTACAAAAACTTCTTCGGGATCAGATCAAGTCACATACACGCAATAATGTAATACAGGAACGCAAATTCAGTGAACGTTTAACAGCCTCGCTTAACAAATATCATGGTCGTGCAATCAAAAGTGCCGAGGTCATAGAGGAACTTATCTCAATGGCCAAAGAGTTCCGGGAAGCTGCAACACGTGGTGAAAAACTTGATCTTAATGAGTCAGAGCTTGCTTTTTACGATGCACTTGCTGATAATGAAAGTGCTGTTCGCGAATTAGGTGATGAAATTCTTAAGCAGATTGCACAGGAATTAGCAGAGAAGCTACGTAAAAGCACAACTGTAGACTGGCAGAAACGCGATAGTGTACGTGCAAAGCTGCGCAATCTTGTCCGAATTACTCTACGCCGTCACAAGTATCCTCCTGATAAACAGGAAGAAGCTATTAAACTAGTGTTGGATCAGGCAGATCGTTTGTCGGATGAGTGGAGCAAGAACATAGAATGTGCACTTTATTAAACATGTTTCTCCATCAAACTTTGGTTCAAAGGAATTGTTGTTATCCTTGTTCGCTTATTCAGCATATTAGGGATATTGTTCTGGCCACTTTCCAGTATCAACAGAAATACTCGTTTTCATGAAAGATCTTCGTTTCTTTCCTGTCCTCCATGAATAATAGTAGCTATAATGTCCACTAGCAAATCCACTTGAATCAATAGCATTAACTTCGATTTGTTCTTCATGGAAATAGAACAGTTTTAGTGTTTGATGCATAATCCACTGAAGTAGATTGATTTAAATCTTGTAATGAATTTGTGGAGAGTAGTAAAATGTGGAACTTGTTTAAGTCCTATTTTCTCCTTGACTTTGTCCATAATTTCGACTATTTCAACTATATCCCGATAATCCTCATTAAGATATTCTTTCAACAAAACCAATGTCAAGAGCTGAGTGCTGGGTGTATTTTCTTTTAGAATACTTACAGCTATATATCTGAAGGTGTGAGTTTCCTGATAGAGGCCGTCTAATTAGAATTTCAGCATAAAAGCTTATCCTTTTTTTTTCGTAATCCTCAGCACCTATTTTTTGTGTGTGTGGGGGGGGCGGTAGCTATAAATATCATAAATCTGGCCCGCCTCATGGCTAAAAAATCTATAATGTATGGAGGAGTCCTCTTTGAGGATTCCATTGAAAATTATCTGAA
>DAZF01000003.1 GCA_002507205.1 Methanolobus sp. UBA32
CCACGGTTTGGGCAGGGTTCCGGCAATCGAAGAACTGCAACTTGATAAAGGCAATGTTGTTCTGGATAAAGGGAGCATAGCTCTGAACGAATACTTCCAGAGCGTTTCCAACTCAAGAGTATATGCAGCAGGCGATTGCATACGTCCCGGTCCACCCCTCACACCGGTTGTAAGCCTGCAGGCAGACATTGCTGCAAACAATATGATAGAGGGAAATAAACACGTTGCTGACTACACGGTCATACCCTCCACAGTATTCACAATACCACCTCTTGCAGGTGTTGGCATCACGGAGAGCATTTCATCACAGGATCACAAGGTCATTTTCTATGATATGAGCCAATGGTACTCCTCAAGAAGGACAAATGCGGGATATGCTGCTTCCAAAGTAATAATAGACGAATCCAGCGACACTATACTGGGAGCACATTTACTTGCACCCAATGCAGAAGAAGTAATAAATCTTTTTGCAATGGCTATGAGGTATGGTATGACAGCTACCCAGCTCAGGTCAATGGTATTTGCCTATCCAAGTATAGCATATGACATCAATTACATGTTAAAATGACAAATCCTTGTCCGGAAAATATGAAAACAACAATATCATTCCAGAGGAGGCAGTTCTACGAAAGCTATAGCCGTGATCCCAGGAAAAAGCAACAGTGTCCATATAAGAGATATCCGGCTGCCGGATGTTCAAGATAAGGAAGTGCTTGTGAAGGTCAGGCTTGTAGGGCTTGACGGAACAGACCGTGAGATCAATGAGGGGTTGTATGGCGAGGCTCCCAAAGGGGAGGATTTCCTTGTGATAGGTCATGAATCACTTGGAATGGTTGAGAGGGTCGGAAGCGGGGTGAGTTCATTGAGAAAAGGCGATATGGTCGTTTGCACCGTAAGAAGACCTGATGATTGTATCAACTGCCGGGCCGGTGAATTCGATCTCTGCCTTGATGGGAATTATATTGAAAGAGGGATTAAAGGGCACCATGGTATTCTCTCAGAGTATTATTCAGAAGACGAGCGTTTTCTTGTAAAGGTCCCTGAAGTCCTGGGAGATGTGGCAGTGCTTTTGGAACCGGTGAGCGTTGCAGAAAAGGCGATACGTACAGCTTTTGCGGTGCAGGAAAGAATGAGATGGGAACCTAAAACTGCAATGGTGACGGGTACAGGGGTTTTGGGGCTTATAGNNGGCTTATAACAGCCATGCTCCTGAAAATACGAAGCTTTGATGTTGTGTCAGTTGATAGATCGGACAATGCATATAAGGATATGATCTTCAAGGAAGCCGGCATCATACATTTCAACACCGGAAACATAAATCTTCACGATATTCCGGCGTCATTGGGCAGACCGATAGACCTGATCATTGAAGAGACCGGAAGTTCTAGCGTTGCTCTGCATTCAATGATGGTGGTCGGTAACAACGGTGTAGTTGTGCTGACCTCGATCACCGGGGGTGACAAAAAGATGGAAATATGCAGTGACTGTTTCAACCAGGGTCTGGTACTTGGAAACAGGACTGTCGTAGGTTCTGTCAACGCACACGGGAGGGACTTTGATCGGGGGATAAAAGACCTTTTGGATATTCAGGAAAGATGGCCTGGTATTCTGGAAAAGCTCATCACGGCAAAGTATCCGCCGGAAAAAGTAGGTGAAGCTTTTGACAAAATGGAGAGTAACATAAAAGTGGTGATAGATTTCGGAGGGAACGAAAGATGACCCGGCATATAGTTCTTGGGAACCAGTGCTTGCTGATAAACATAGATAAATGGTTGCAGGTCAGAGACATATATTTTCCTCATGTTGGACAGGAGAATCACTTACTGGGGCATGCACAGAGGCTTGGTGTCTATGTTGATGGAAATCTATCATGGATAAATGAGCCAGGCTGGGAAGGAAAACTTGGTTACCGAAAAGATGTACTGATCTCAGATAATCATGCCGTAAATGAGGACCTGGGTGTCGAGATCGTACTTGAGGAGTGCGTTCATTCCGAGCTGAACATATTCCTGAGGAAGGTCACTGTCAGGAATCTTCAGGACCGACAGAGAGAGATCCGCCTTTTTTTCAATCAGGATTTCCATCTTTACGGCAATGGTATCGGTGATACTGCGATATACCAGATGGATCACAATGTGATAGTACATTATAAAAATTCAAGATACTTCCTCATAGGCGCATTGAAATCTAACATAAAAGAAGATATTACCAGTGATATTGACGATTTTGCCATCGGACAGGCAGAAGATACAGATCTGCAGGGTACATTCAGAGATGCTGAAGACGGAGTACTTTCCAAAAACCCGGTAGCTCAGGGCACCGTGGATTCCACCATAGGCATTCATCTTGAAATTAATGGAAACTCTAAAAAGACCGTGTACTATTACATGACAGCAGGCACGGATTTCAAGGAAATCTATGAGTTGAACGATTTCATCATGGAGAACGGACCCGAAAGAGTTCTGGAATATACAGAGAAAAACAACATCATGTGGCTCTCCCAGACATCAACAGACATCTCAGGTCTTGATCAATACATAACTGAACTATACAAGCGCTCTCTTCTTGTGATCAAAACACAGACTGACAGAGGCGGAGCCATACTGGCTGCAAACGACTCTGATAATATGCAGTTTAACAAGGACACTTATAGTTACATGTGGGCCCGGGATGGTGCACTCGTTGCTATTGCAATGATAAGGGCAGGTTATCCGGAGTTCGCCAAACCTTTCTTCGTTTTCTGCAAAGATGTTCTCTGGTGGGCAGGCTGCATGCTTCACAAGTACAACCCCGATGGAACACTTGGAAGCAGCTGGCATCCGTGGGTGGAATTCGAAAAACCTTCACTTCCGATACAGGAAGATGAGACAGCACTGGTGGTCCATGCCCTGTGGCAATACTATGAGGCAACAAAGGATATTGGATTTGTAAGGGAGCTATATGAACCTCTAATAAAAAAAGCAGTATTCTTTATGAATAGCTACCGTTATCCTAACGAAATACCCCGTGAAAGCTATGATCTCTGGGAAGAAAGAAGAGGCATATTCACGTTCACTGTTTCGGCTGTCTATGCAGGACTCACATCCGGAGAAAGGTTGGCTGATCTTTTCAATGATCATGAAACCTGTAAGGTGTGCAGGAGCACCTACCTGGGTTTAAAAGGTGC
>DAZF01000056.1 GCA_002507205.1 Methanolobus sp. UBA32
CATATCCATAGCAACTGCAGTCATATCTGCTCTTGAGAATATCCCTATAGACCAATCTGTAGCAATGACAGGTTCATTGTCCGTAAGAGGAGATGTACTTCCAATCGGAGGAGCAACCTATAAGATAGAAGCTGCAGCCAGAGCAGGAATAAAGAAAGTAATTATTCCAAAATCCAATGAGGCTGATGTGCTGATAGAAGAAGCATACAAAGATAAGATAGAGATAGTTCCGGTAACCAATATTATTGAAGTTATCGAACACAGTCTTGTTGATGGCCCTGATAAGAACAGGATCGTTGAGAAGCTCAAGAACCTGAGCAGTCTCAAAACCAGTGCAGAAATGCCAGAAATTGTCCCTGTGTGAACAGGGAATTTTTATTTATTTAAACTCGTATTCTATTTGTACAGGGAGGAGTAAAATTATGCATAGTGTAGACTTTTTTGATACAAGGATCATAGAGGGGACAACAACCTCCATTGTGCTTGATAATGATAAGATCGAGCAGATATCTGTCAATTTTACAAAAGGTGCTGCGGTACGTGCTTTAAAAGGAGGTTCATGGGGATTCACATCCGCAGACGGGGACTTCGATATTGAGAAGGCAATACGTGCAGCCACAGAGCTTGCTATTAGCATGGATGAAAAATCACCTAAAAAAAAGGTGCAGATGATTGAAATAGCAAAGCCTATTGTTTCCAACCTCCCTAAGGTAAAAAAGAATCCCCTTGACATATCCCTTGAAGAGAAGGTCCAGAACCTGAAGGAGTTTGGCAAGCATGCTAAAATGGATGGGATCAGCAGTACCAGTGCAGTGTACAGTGAATCCTCCTATAAGATAATGTACACGGATTCCACAGGTATCGAAGGACAATATGATGTCGTACGCACCGGTTTTGCTATTAGCGCAGTAGCATCAAGGGACGGAATATACCAGGCAGGAAGCGAGAGTCGCTTTGGTGTCACAGGGTATGAGATATTCGATAAATATAATGCAGCGGAACTTGCAGAAGCAGCAGCAAAAAGCGCATTGCAACTCCTTGATGCAAAACCTGCCAAAGGCGGTAATATGCCAGTCATCCTTGACCCCGAACTTGCAGGTGTTTTTGCCCATGAGGCAGTAGGACACGCATCAGAAGCAGACCTTGTACTTGAAGGAAGTTCGGTCCTTGAGAACCGCATCGGCGAGAATATTGCATCCCCTCTTGTTACAATTATTGATGACCCCACATTGCACGAATACGGCTACTTCCCCTTCGACGACGAAGGTTCACAGTCTGAGAAAACAACTCTTATTGAAAATGGTATGCTTAAATCATATCTGCATTCAAGGGAAACCGCCGCTAAACTAGGAGGAACGCCCGGACATTGCCGCGCACAGGGACATTCCAGACCAATTATCCGTATGAGTAACACCTACATTGATAACGGAGATTCCAACTTTGAGGAAATGCTTGAGGAAATAGGCAACGGAATGTACCTCATAGGTTCCAGAGGAGGACAGGTCAACACAGGAGAAGGTGTTTTCCAGTTCAATGCTGAGAAAGGATACCTCATAGAAGATGGTAAACTCACAACACTCATCAGGGATGTTTCACTTTCCGGAAAGATACTTGAGATACTGAACAATGTGAAAATGGTTGGTAACGACCTGAAGATGAATTCAGGAAGATGTGGAAAAGGTGGTCAGCTTGTACCTGTCACTGACGGTTCCCCGCATCTGATGATATCAAAAGCCATGGTCGGAGGTATATGATATGTACAACCTTGCTGAAAAAGCCTTAAAGGCAGCGACAAAATACGGTGCTAAAGAGGCTGAAGTATACATCATTGAAAGTCAGAAGACATCCGTGAACATACAGAAGGATCTTATCGAGGGTGCAAAGGAAAGCATCACAACAGGTATCGGCATACGTGCCATTATAAACGGTGCCATAGGATTTGCAAGCACCAATAAAATGAGCCTTATTGATGAGGCTGCAAAGAACGCAGTCAGTTCTGCAAAGATACAGGACAGCAACCCGGAATGGAAATCATTGCCATCTAACCAGAAATATGCGACTGTCTCCGGAATAATGGATGAGCAGATCAAGAATATGGAACTGGACGATTGTATTGGTCACACCATGGAAATGATAGAAAGTGCAAAGAACACAGCCGGAATCATAGTCACTTCAGGCAGTTTTGGTCGCAGCCATGGAAAACGACTGATACTGAACACCAACGGAGTTGAAGTTTCAGAGGAAGGAACCGGAGTATCAGGGTTTGTTGATGTTATCACAAGTTCAGGAGAAACATCTACAGCCTATGATTTTGCAATATCAAGGAGTAATGATATTGATTTCACATCTATCGGGAAGAATGCTGCCGAGCTTGCAAAGATGTCACAGAATACAATATCTGTCGAACCCCACAAGACAGAGGTAATAATCCATCCATTTGCATTCTCAGACCTGATAGAAAATGCATTCATGCCATCAATTGATGCCGATAATGTCCAGAAGGGACGTTCTAACCTTATCGGAAAGAAGGGGGAAATAATAGCAAATGAAAAACTGTCAATATACGATGACGGCTTACTTGAAGGTGGCATAGAGACAGGAATCGCGGATGATGAGGGAGTTGCATCACAGAAGACCACTGTGATCGAGAACGGAACATTCATGTCATACTTATATGACACGTATACAGCAGGAAAGGATGACGTGAAAAGTACCGGAAATGCATCCAGAAATTCATATCTTTCAACACCTTCTGTAGGACCCAGGAATTTCATAATCGATTTCCCAAAGTGTGATGTGATAGCTGACACGGACTCTGGTGTTTACGTGAACACCGTAATTGGTGCCCATACCGCAAATGGCATCTCCGGTGATTTCTCCGTGGAAGCAAGGAATGCTTTTACCGTAAAAGATGGAAAACTGGATAAACCTATCAAGTCGCTCATGATATCAGGAAACATATTCGATATGCTTAAGAATATCAATGGAGCGGGCACCGATGTGCGAAAAGTTGGCGGTACAATCACCCCTTCAATAAGAGTCGCGGATATGACCGTAATAGGCTGATTCATAGAACGCCTACATGAGAACAATACAGTCCTCATGGACATTTTTTCATTTTCTATTTTTCCGGATACACCGTTATTTTTTACACTGTTATCTTTCACACCTTCTTTTATGAAAGTGTGCAATGATCGGAGAGTAATGATTGTTTTAGATAATCTGCACACATTGCCTGATTAGTTACTTCTCAAATGTGCATGCAGCGTAGAAATAATTATATATGCATATAAATTATAAGGAGGTTATATTACATTAAAAACAATGACAATTGAATCATATTTTATGTGTTCTAAGGCAAATAAATGGCAACTTTACTCAGGAAGACATTGGGCATCATTGGTGCAACTCTTATCGGAATGATCTTTATCCTATACCTGAGTTCACATTTTATAATAATAGATAGTTTTGACAAACTGGAAGATCAGGATGCCATGAAAAATGCCATCTCCCTGAAAAACACATTATTATTCGAAACCCAGGACCTCGAAAACAAAGCAGCTGATTGGTCAGTGTGGGATGAAACATACCAGTTCATCCAGAATAACAGCAGTATGTATATTGAAAATTACCTGATGGATGAAACTTTTTTGAACCAGAGACTGGATTTCATGTTCTTTTATGATAACAGCGGAAGTCTGGTGTATAAAAAAGCATTGCCTTCAGAGGAAAATAACGATCAGACCATCCAGGAACTGGAAGAACATCTTGAACAGAGACGATATCTTCTGGAACATGAGAACGAAAACATCAGGAAGACAGGATACCTGGTTTTTGCAGGCAGGCCAATAATGATAACTTCCCAGCCGATTGTTAAAAATGATAAAAGTGGACCCATCATGGGATCAGTGCTTATGGGAAGGGTTCTTGACCATGATGAGATCACAAGATTAAATGAAATAACTAACCTGGAAATAGATATTGGACATATCAGGAATTATACTGAAAATGCCAACGACATTAACATCCCGGAAAGTCAGAATGATGAAAACATAAACATTAGGACCCTTACCGACGAGGATAATATTTATTCATATACGCATTTCAACGACATATACGGAAACACTGCTTTTTCTCTGGAAATTAGTATGCCCCGTGAGATACATACACAGGGAATAAATACCATCAACTATTCACTCATGGTTTTAATCCTTACAGGCATCGTTTTTGGTGTTTCAGTAACAACCCTGTTGGTAAGATCACATATATCACGCCTTAAAAAGCTGCAAAATGAAGTGAGAGAGATCGGCCACCATGGAGATTTTACCAGGAGAGTGTTCCATGAAGGTGATGATGAAGTAGCCGATCTGGGACAATCCATTAACATAATGCTTGAATCGCTTGAAAGGACACAGGATCTTATTGTCAAAAGAGATGTAACAATAAACGCTATTTTGCAGGCAATGCCTGATATGATGTTCCAGATCAAAAAGGATGGAACTATCTGCAATTATAAACTCTCCACGGATAAGTGCATCTACGAATCTCCCGAGACTGAGCTAAATATCACAATTGATGATGTTTTTCCAGAGCACATTGTAGAGATGCAACTCAAAGTGATAGAGCAGGCCCTTCTCACAAAAAAAATCCAGACCATGCAATATGCGATGCCTGTTAAAGGAGAGATGAGGGATTTTGAAGTAAGGGTGGTGGTCAGTGGTGATGATGAGGTCATGGCCATTGTTAAAGACATAACCGAAATAAAGCAGGCAGAAGAAATGCGCAAAAAAGACCTGCTTTTAAAAGAGATACACCACCGCGTAAAAAATAACCTTCAGATCATATCAAGTCTGCTGCGACTCCAGTCGAGGAAATTCACTGATAAAAAAACCATAGAAGCTTTCAGGAAGAGTCAGATCCGTGCAAAATCAATGGCCATAGCACATGAAAAACTATATCAGTCGCGTGACATAGAGAATATAGAACTTGAAACATATATAGACACCCTTACCAAGTACCTACTTAATTCCTATGGATGTAACCCCGACGATATCAAAATAGATATAAAGATTAAAAACATAACTCAGGGCATTGATACAGCCATACCGTTGGGACTCATCGTTAATGAGATTGTTTCAAATGCCCTGAAACACGCATTTAAGGACCACAAAGGGGAGATCCAGATAGAGATGTTCCCTAAGAACAATGATCTTTACATGCTTATTATCAGGGATAACGGAATCGGATTCCCGGAAGAGATCGATTTCATGAAAACGGATTCATTGGGTATGCAACTTGTTGTTTCATTGGTCGAGCAGATAGAAGGAAACATAGAACTCATAAGAAACAACGGTACGGAATTCAGAATCACATTCAAAGAACTATCTTATAAAAGAAGGGACTACTGATGACTAATGAAAGGATAATGATAGTCGAAGATGAGAAAATAGTAGCTCTCGATATTAAAGATAGTTTGGAACATTTCGGATACTCTGTGCCATGTATGGCTGCAAGCGGGGAAGATGCCATAAAATTCGTTGAAGAATGCCATCCTGACCTGATACTTATGGATATAGTCCTTAAAGGAAAGATAGATGGTATAGACGCCGCAAATGCAATACATCAGAATTATGACATACCTGTCATTTATCTCACCGCCTATTCGGATGAGAGAACACTGCAAAGGGCAAAACTCACCGAACCCTTCGGGCACATCCTGAAACCTTTTGACGAAAGGGAGCTTCGAACAAATATCGAAATTGCCCTGTATAAAAGAGAAAAAGAGAAGGAAAAGCTTTTCGATCATGAAAAATGGATCACTTCATTGCTTAACAACTTTGGTGACGCAATTATATCCACTGATAACAGCGGCACAATAAAGTACATGAATCCTCTTGCACAGGCGCTTACAGGATATACGCAGGAAGATGCCCTGGGTCAGAAGATCGGCAAGATATTCAATGTTGTTTGTGATGACAATGGTAAGTGTGCACAGGACCCAACTGCAAAGGTGCTCCGGGAAGGTGCTTTTTTCGGACTTGATGAAAACACCATGCTGATATCAAAAGACAACACCTGCATACCACTTGACATAATCGGTTCACCCATCACCAATCAGAAAAATGAGGTAATAGGTACTGTAATAATATTCTATGATATTACCGAAAGGAAAAATATCGAAAAGTCATTCAGAAGCTTTGAAGTAGCTTATAGCTGATAAACTCCTCAAATGCTTATTCTTTTTTAATATTAATGGGTTCTTTAATGCCCACAAGTACAAGCAGCAACGATAATAGTAACATAACTGCACAGAGATAGAAAGGCATTTCAAAGGATATATACCCTGCAAGAAGTCCTCCCATAATAGGACCAAGAGCCATTCCAGCCGCCTGGGATGCTGTAATGGAACTCACTTTTGAACTCACTGATATACCTGCAAGATCAACGGCAAGGGCCATGACAGGTGTTTCTACCGCAGCCATGGATATACCCTGGATTGCACGTAGTATTATGAGCTGTGTGACGTTGTCAACATGACCAAGACCGATTACAATTGGAATGTTCAGGAGAAGACCCATTGCAATCACTCTTTTTCTTCCCATGCGGTCAGATATGAGACCCATAGGAGTCTGGAACAGCACCCGCACTATCACATAGGCAGAAACTGCAATGCTTAGAGATATCTGACCTGTATTGAGCCTTGTTTCATATTCAGGAAGGAACGCAAATATGATCATTATCCCTGCCATCATCATGAACATGGCTATCGAAAGAATGGCAAACTGGAATCCCTGTGCAGAGTCGGATGAACTTTTTTTAGTCTGTATGCCGTCATGGGTCTCGGATACAAAGAAAGATATCAATATAAGGCTTGCAAGACCCAGTAAAGCACATATGTAGAATGCCGTTACAAAGCCATAATAACTGGCAACGATACCACCTATGATAGAGCCGATACCAAACCCAAATCCCCGCACAGTAGAATAGATACCAATGGCAACACCCCTTGTACTGCTTGTTGACATATGGGTCACCATTGCAACAATTGCAGGTACAGTTGCACCTACTGTAAGTCCCTGTACCAGGCGTAGCAGCACCAGATGGTCGAAATTCTGTGTATTGGCATAGATAAAAGAGATAAGAGTAAATCCGGCCATGCCTATAACTACAAAAGGTTTCCTTCGGTTAAGAGAATCCGATAAACGGCCGAGAAATGGCTGGGATATAGCATTCGAAAGTCCAAAAACAGTAGCAATAATACCTGCCCTGACAACTATAGGAGTTTCAGAGAAAATATTACTGTCCATGCCGACTATGTACAGAGGAAGCAGAAATGCAAGCATCCCGGTACCAAGATCCTTGAATAACTTGGAAAGAGAGAGTACATAAAGTGCAGGATCCAGTTTTTGTTTATCTTCGTCAAATAGCTGGGCATCAGAATTCATCATACGGCCTGTGTATATTGATTATTTTGATGTATAAGGGAATATTATCAACATATACCAGAATGTCAGTCTGTTATCATCAATCATCCCTGTTGAATATAACATGGAACTTACCCACTATTCTGTCACGGAATCTTGTAGCAACATAGTAACTGAGGACAGCAAGTATGACACCACCAATGAAATCTGATATCCAGTGTATTCCCAGATAGAATATAGTGAACTGAATAGCCAGAGTGATAATAACTGCAACCACTTTGAATCTCTTAAGATCTGTTCTGAAAACTATAAAGAGCATTGCCAGAAAGGAGAGTGCTGCGTGAAGACTAGGGAAACAGTTATCAAAGAAAGGATCCACAGACCTCAAACCATCATATATTATGGGATTCAGGTTGTAAAGCAGTGGTATTACATTGGGTAAAGTGTAGCCTGTAACCTTTACAGGAGTGAAGATATAGAATGGAAAGGCCACTATATAGATGATTGTAACCGCGATGGCATATTCCTGTAATGCCCTGATCTGCCGGGTCAATATGAATACCACAAATGTGAATATAAGAAGGAAAGAGAATCCAAAAAGATAGACAAACGAACTTACATATGTAAGTAAAGGATTGGTAAAAGCCTGGAACATACTAACCTTGTTGCCTTCTATAAGAAAGATGTATCTCGCAAGACCATAGTCTGGAGAAATACCTAACAAAGTTACTATGGCACCCTGAGATTTCACAAATAGATAGATCATAGAAACCAGTAGCAAATATGGCAATATTTCAAATAGGAATGAATATGTGTTTCCATTATCTTTTAGTGACCTGGTGATTTTCATCCTGTAACTTTCGGGTATGAACACATAATAGGCAACAATGTTCATTAATAAAACCACAGGCACAAAAATCATCAATAAGTACATATTTTCCATAGTATCATTCTGATTGGTTTTTTCAACTAGAGATGCAATTAAATTAATTTACTTTCTATGATAAAGATTATGCCTGAGCCTTTATTTATTGAATGCTATCAGAAGATAGCAAACAATGAATTGCATTTAAGATCAGAACTGATAAAGAGTATACCTGCAGTTTTTGATGAGAAATATAGCGAAAAAAAGCTTTGGAAATTACATGAATATTACATGGAAGTTTACAGAGAATATAAGCAAAAAATCTATATGAATGGTAATAAAGCAGAAAAGAAAACTGAAAAGAGTCTTCTTGACCTGAAGATATTAATTGCCGAGAGAATAATTGAAAACTGCCACCTCTGCCATCACAGATGCGGAGTGAACAGAAACTGGGCGAGAAGGAGTTTTGCAGAATAAACGAAACTTCCAGATACGCTGCTGAATTCCTGCACATGGGAGAAGAACCGGAACTTGTTCCAGTAAAGGCCTGAGTATCTTGCTTACAGATATCTTGGGATTGACAGGACACTGGAACTTCAGGAGAAAGAAAAGGCTGTAAAAATGGTAAAGGATGCAGGACTTAAGGATGTCCTGCTTTAACAGGTTTACTCAACAACAATGAGTCCGCCTTTTGTCCAGGGATGTGTAACAAGTTCATATTTGTAAGTGCCCACATCTTCAAACGTATAGCTGAATGTATCATTTATCCTGAGTGTCGGAGACTGGAAACTATCGCCACCCACAAGATTACCCTTTATGATAAAGGCTACAGAATCATTATTTATCCATGTTACAGTATCACCGGGTGATATCGTCGTTGAATATGGATGGAACTCGTACTTATCAATATATACAATTGCATCAGCTTCGATAGCTTGTGGTTCTGAAATTACTTCATTGGACTGTACATCTGAAGCTTGCTCTTCCACACAACCGGAAAAGAACAATGTCAGTACCGATACCAGTATAATAAGGAATAGAAGACTTCCTGCTCTCATATTCTTAGAAGAATTGCTATTCCTAATAACACTTTTGATGGCAGCTCAGTTCCTTTCACGCTGCATCAGGTACATTTCCTCAAGGCGTCCGATGGTCTCAACATCCTCAACAGACTTGTCAGACCTTACATTTACCAGACGAGGGAACCGAAGCGCATAACCGGATTCGTAGTTAACACTTTTCTGGATCTCTTCAAAGGCAACCTCAAAGATGACCTCTGGTTTAATTTCAACCTCTGTTCCCGATTCTACTATAATGAGTTCAGAGAACAATTCTGTTAGCTCTGCAAGCTGCTCGTCGGAAAAGCCAGTTGCAACACGTCCAACTGGTAAAAAACGCCCTGTATCAGGATCATGACAGGCAAGCGCATAGGAACCAAGTACACTTGTACGTCGGCCGTATCCCCATTCAGCCCCGATAACAACCAGGTCCAGAGTTTCCATGACCGGCTTCTTCTTGAGCCAGTTCTTACCTCGTTTTCCGGGAGAATAAGGTGAATCCGGGTTCTTTATCATCACACCTTCATGACCGGCCTTAAGAGCATCATTGTATATCTCCAGAATTTTCTCAGGNNTACATAATATCAAAAAGGTTGAGTATGAGAGGTATCTCACGTGCTGTTGACTGGACATCGTATTTTCTTCTGAAGCGCTTCAATATATCCTGGAATGCCCTGGGCCTGCCATTCTCATCAATGGCCACCGCTTCACCATCAAGTATTGCGGATCCGGCGCTTACGTTTTCCCTTACTGCTTCCACGATATCCGGAAGGGAGTCTGTGATATTCTCAAGCCTGCGGGTGAAAAGCGTAACATTGTCACCTTCCTTGTGTATCTGGACCCTTGCTCCGTCAAATTTCCATTCTACAGCCGCAATGCCTATGTCTGAAAGAGCTGCATCAAGACTTGGGGTTATCTGGGCCAGCATCATACGTATGGGTCGGTTGAGTTCAAGGCCAAGGGATAATACTGCATCCCTTCCACCATTTCTTGCGGTGGTTGCAACAAGTCCGAGGTCGTTGGTAAGCATGAAAGCCCTTTCAACCTCATCGGAAGGAACATCAAACGCTTTGGAAATAGCATCCCTTACAATTCCCTCGCCAACCCCAATTCTCAGTTCTTCAACTGCAAGGCGGGCAATGTAACCAACCTCTTCAGGCGAGGATGAATTGAAAAGATATTGCAGGTTCTTTATTTTAGCTGTCTGGGAACCTTTGCCGGATGATCTGGAAATATCTTTGAACCTCTCAAAGACCTCAAGGATAGAAAGATCATTGGATTCTTCAAGAAAAGAAGAGAACGTTGCCTGACCACCAGCAACTTTTTTTAGTGCCCTGACAGCAGTCTCACCGATATCGCCAGTTTCCCTTACAAGTTCCTTGATATCAGAAACCGCAAGCCCTGCTGATCTTGCAAGGGCATTGTAGAGAATACCGGCGCCAACACCGATCTCTTCGCTGCTCCATGCAGGGAAAACCTCACCCATCACAAAATGGGTTACTATCGGAAGCTCCGCAGGAGTGACCTTTTCAAGTAATTCAGCAACCAGAGAGGTCATATCAAGGGAGCCGGAAGTACTCTCGATGACCTTACAGATCTGAGAGAATTCTCTGAAACTTGTCATAATGTATCTCTTTCCTGGAAAGATCGGAGCATTTCATTCCCGGTATATGGATATCATATCACTGAGAATCGCACTGGCGGTTTCGATAGAACCTGCTCCACGACCGGTTACAGTGATTGGACCGGAAAGATCGGTCTGCACTGACGCCACATTAAGGGAGCCACCAACAGCAAGTGGATGATCTATTGGCACCAGCTTAGGAGCTACATTTATCCTGCTGTCGTTTACCTCTCCTATCAGTTTAATGACATAACCGTCATTCTGGGCCAGAAGCAGCGCCTCAGGAGTTATCTTTGTTATACCTGTGACAGTGACATCCTCATGGGTTGCATTCATTCCGAATACACAATTTGCAAGTATGACCAGTTTGCAGGCAGTATCAATACCCTCTACATCATATGTGGGATCGGTTTCTGCATATCCAAGCTCCTGCGCCTCTGCAAGCATCTGTTCGTATGGAGCATGCTCCTCCATCATGCGGGTGAGAATGTAATTACATGTACCATTGAATATACCTTCAACGTTGGTGATCTTGTTACCTGCCAGAACATCCCTCGCCAGGTTCAATACAGGCATTGCACCACCCACGGTTGCCTCGAACCTGAAAGCAGAACCACTTGCATTGGAGGTTTCCATTAGTTCACCATATTTCATTGCAAGGGGACCTTTGTTAGATGTAACGACATCCCTGCCATGTTTAAAGGCCATGAGCATGTTATGGAGACCGGCTCCACCAGTATCGATATTGGTTGGAGTGGTCTCAACCACCAGTTCATGATCCATGGTTTCTATGATCTCAAGTCCCGTGACCTTTTCAGAGCCAACGGTTCCTTCTGTGTTCTTCCTGGAGATCACTGCAGCGAGGTCCACACCATCAGGATCAACGACAACAGTCCTTGAGTCTGCGATCGCAACTACTTTAAAATCAAGTCCGATACTTTCAAGATACTCTTTCTTCTCGATAAGGACCTTTGCAACACCCTGACCCACTGCACCAAAGCCTATAATGGACATACGTATCGTTTTCATTAAACTGCCCCCAATTCACTTTTAATAGGCTCAATGACCAGAAGGTCTTTCTTTTTAGCAATGTCCTTCAGAAGTTCAATAGCTGATGCCAGGTGTTCCTTGCTTACTGCATCTATCTTTAAGGATGCTGATGATGGCATTTTGATCTTCGGCATAGAAAGGTTAAGATCCACAACTTCTGCATAACCTGTATTATCGATAGTATCGATAGTATCCTGAATATCTGTGTGGACAATATGTCCGATAAGAATTACTGCACCGTGCTCAAAGTATCTCTTTTCATCAATACGTGCAATACCGATATCACTCTCTTCAAGGCTGGAGATAATACTATTAAGATTGTCCGGTTTTGTCTCAAAAACGATCTGAACCGGGATAGTGCCACGGGGAGTCCTTTTTTCATGATGGTGGACCACCGATATCAAATTACCTTTGAATTCGGATACCGGTCTTAAAGCAAGAAGTAACTGCCCGGGGATATCTTTTAACTCAATGTCCATGGAAACTCGCATGTATACCCTCGTAAATATGTAAATAGAACTATTTCTGAATTCTTAACTCCATACACATTAAATGCAGTTATACATTTTGGTTTGAATCTTCCTCAGCATTAATTTCCTCCAGAATTATCACATTACCCCGACCTTTCTTGAATTTACGCACAATTCCCCGGCTCTCAAGATCAGACACCATAAGACTGACCTTGGCTTCTGAGTGTCGTACCCTTGTACGAAGTTCCTTCTGGGTAATTCGCCCATCGTTCTTTGAAATAATACCTATTACTTCCCTGAGATCATCAGGCAATCCCTGCCACATATCTGCCGGAAGTATCGAATCAAGATCTTCGTTAGAAATATGGCTGCTTCCATGATCCGAAGTAGACTTACCACTGCGTTGTTTTACAATGTAGTAGACTCCTGCGGATAGTATCACAAGAATGAAAAGAATACCAATCATACCCAAAGAAAACGGATTGGAATCCTGTTCATCGTCCACATCTGAAAAGCTTGCGATCTCATCAAGTTCCGCAAACTCATTTTCACCCAGAGAATCATAATATACTGGAAGCAAAATCAAGTCCAGTACATAGTCACCATCACCAGTGACAGTAATTTCCTCTTCTGTGTATGCGACCAGATTGTTAGAGCTGTAAAAACTGGCAGATATAAGATAATCCCCTGGCTCCAGATTAAAAGAATATATCCCGTATTTTGAAAGCATGGACTGGGGGGGTGTTGAATTCACCTCAACAATAACATCCTCCAAAGGATCAAATGAATCCCACTCGTATACCGCACCATGGATAGTTGCTACTTCTGCAGCAGTTGAAAACTGCACACCTGTAAGTAATATGATGCAGATTATACCGAGCAGGGTTATTTTTTTGATTAACACAGGACGTATATTTACTAAGTACACCCATATAATAGTTACTTAAAAACCAGTCTGAAGTTAAATAAAGCATCATCAAGCTATTAAAGCACTTATAAGACTTCAAATATAGATATAAACCATTAAAGAATGAATAAAGTAAAGTATGCATATATACTCATCTGAGAATCATAAGATTGCAGGCACAAACATCCAGGATTCTGGAGTAGTTTCTGGAATAAGGAGAATGTGACACGCTGGCAAATAAATAACCATCTGTGGTTAAAATAACTGGCCTGCCTGCAATATTAATATCAAAAACTGTTTCATTTATGTTAAAAGATAAAGCGAGGAATAAAAATGAAAAACATGGGAATAAAAATATTTGCATACGTTGCTGTTGCACTTATGCTGGCTAGTATAGCCCCGGCAATGGCAATTGCTGACACTGACAACTTGCAGGACAAAATACAGGATAGAGACAGGGTCAATGCAACAACGAATGCATCATCTGATGGGGCATCAAACCAGATCAGGCAGGTTATGAGTACACAGGAGAGATATGAGGAAGCAACGGAAAACTTCCTGCGTATAAAAGCCAATAACTCTGCGCTTAATACAGGAGAAGCCATAGAAGCCGCTAAAGAGTATCTTAACAGTACCATTGATGTGATGATAGAGTCTCTTGACAATGATGAATATACAGAGAAGCTGGATGACGAAAAGGAAGACATCGCTGTAGCCACCACCAGAGCGGAACTGGTCGAATGTGCCCAGGACATAAGAGATATCTGGAGAGAAGCTCGTGATGAGAGAGCTAACTCAACAACTAATTCTATCAATAACAAGCTCACAGCAGTCATAAGAGTATCCGAAACCATGACACTTCGCCTTGAAAATGAGATTGCACGTATTGAAAAGAACGGTGAAGATGTGACCGGGCTTCAGGAAATGCTTGGGGAATATAAAGCACATATCGCTGAAGCAAGAGAATACCAGGAACAGGCAATGATTGCCAACACCAACAGAGAAAGGCAGTCCCAGGGTTTTCAGAACATGAAGCAAGCCGGTCTTAGTATTAAGGAGGCAAATGCCGTACTCAGAAACATGCTGGCAGAACTCAAACAACACCGTGAGGGACTTGTAACCCTTATCGCAGATGAAACACTTACTGCCCAAGGAGATGGAACTGCAGTTCTTTCCGGTAACTTCGTTCTTAGCTTTAATACAGACGATGCCATACTTGTTGTCAAGGACATGGCCGGAGATGCACAGGTAGACACCGAAAATGCAAGCTATGGATATTCAAACGTAGATGCAGGTAACAGCGATATTAACAACCGGGCATTCGTCTATCACAACCTCACAGGTGATGTTACAGTTGAAGGCACCCTCCTTACAATCACACTCAGAGGAACAGGTATATCCCTTGATGTTGACGGAAATGGAAATGTAATGTTTATCGGAGATGGAACCTACGAATTGAACGGTGAAGAAAGCACATGGGTAACACCTGATGTAGATGATGAGGTAGAAAGTGAATCCGATGCCGAAACATCAGAGCCTGAGGAACAGAACGATATTTAAGTAAGCATTGACAGGATATAAAAGTTTTAATTTGACTATGACGGAGATGAATGTACATGTTCAAACGAAAATATATTGTGATACTGGCAATTCTGGTCCTTGGACTTGTAGTATCAGGTTGTACTGGCAATGCACCTCAGGAAGAAGAAACTGTATCCGAGAGCACTGCAGCAGAAGAATTAGGTGACGACAACAGTATATCTGTTGCCGATGTTACACTTGGCGAAGAAATGGTTGGAATTACTGACCCTGAGATCCAGGACATTGAAGAAGAACTGCAAGAACTGGAAGTACTCATCAATGAAACAGATATTGAAGAAGACATTGTTGTCGAAGAAATATGAATGAACCTTATTCATATTTTTTTCTTTTTTTAATGTTGCCAATCTTTGTGTAAACCTGACAGAGATTGCATTGTCATTGTTCTTTTTTAGAAGCTCTTTGTACCTGCTTAGAACTAGCGTTAGAACAAGCAGGACAAATGTTGCAATTATTGTAACTTATGAAAAAACGATTTTCTTCTGCATATTTTGCCAGGTTATTATCATCATACTGGCTGATATTGTGTAATTATCAGACATCAGGCTACTGGTACAGATATTATATTTCAAAAGTATTAATCAGGTAGTATTGAATTTACCTCAACACCGAGATCCTCAATTTGAATCAAAAAACCAGACGTATTATACTGAATCATTATGTTTCCAACTTCAAGGGATTTGAAAAAGATACATACTTGTACATATCATAATATCGGCCATACAAACATGAATTTTTGTTGAATGTATAATGCACATTTGCCAATCACATCCAATAACACAGGTCATCCTAAAATTCAATCTAAAGCCTGATAAAGCTTTATCAAGTTAAATAATCTATTAAAAGACTCCTTCACACAACAAAGCATGCTTAAAGTTTCCATGAAGTAAAGTATGCTTATATCCGGCTTTGCCAATCAGAGAATTGCAGGTGTAGGCTGAGCACACCACCAAGTATTGCATGGCTTACACCTACAACATATAAGATGAAATGGGAGAAGATAATTTGAAAATAAGAACATTGACCTTAATTACTGTGACCATTATGCTGGTCAGTTTATTTACTGTGACTGCAATGGCAGCAGATCAGCAAAGAGACAGAGATCAAGATTGTACAGGTGTACCTGACGATGCATTAAGAACACAGACAAGAGCAGGCATCAACGCCGGTGGCATGGTTACTGGGGTATGCGATGGCAGCAACTGTGATGAAGATGGTGTTTGTGACAATTTTGTAGATGAAGACGGTGACGGCATCTGTGACAACTGCCAGGGCGATGGTGTCTGTGACGGAGACGGACCATACGGAAATGGCAGAGGTTATGGCAATGGTGATGGAGACGGAGTGTGCGATGGACCGTGCGCAACGGACTAAACCACAATAAAAAAGGCTATCCGGCTAATTCAGCCGGATTATTTTATTTATATCTAACGTAATTATTATAATATTTATACACTATATACTAAGTTTTATAAAGTAAAAAAAAAAACGAAAAGAGAACCGGAGGGTAATCTTATGGAAAAAAAAGGATTGAGAATATTTGCATACTTTGCTGCAGTATTAATGCTGGTCAGTATTCTTCCGGCAGGAGCGCTTGCTGCACCCGATAATGCAAAAAACTTTGATGATAAAGCAATATCAGGGAACAATGGGAATGGAAACGTAGCTGATGATAACAGTGCTGATGAAGATGATTCTGATGATGACACGACACCTTCCTATGAAAGGGATCGTGACAGAATAATGGATAACGCATCAGAAGATGCGACAAGAAAAAGGACTGAAAGCATGAATGCTGCATCTGATTATAAAGATGCAAAGATCAAGTATTCCAATATAAAGTCCAAAAATCCAAATCTGAACTCTGAGGAAGCTATTAACACTACCAAGGACTACCTCAATAGTTCTATCGATTATATGATCTCACTCCTTGATGAGGAAGATGATGTACATTACATAGAGGCTTTGGAAGAGGAAAGAGATAAACTAGAAGCTGCCGAAACCAGGAAGGAACTGGCAGATGCCGCAAAGAACATTAGAAGTATATGGAATGATGCACGCAAGGACCGCGTTGTAACTGCAGGAAAAGCCATTGACAACAAGATCAATGCAGTTCTTAAGACATCAGAATCACTCATAATACGTATTCAGAATGAGATTGATGCCATGGAAGAAAATGGGGAAGATGTAGAAGATCTTGAAGAAATGCTTGCTGAATATAAGAAACTTATAGATGATGCCAGAGAGAAGCAGGTTCTGGCAAGAAATTCATACATGAATGGAAATGGCAGTAACGGTGAGAATATCCAGAAAGCAAACGGGTATCTTGCAGAAGCTGGAGAGGACATCAGAGATGCAAATGCCATTCTCAAGAATATGCTCAAGGAACTCAAGCAACAGAGAGAAGGAGTAGTTATACTTACCGGGAATAATACACTGGAAGCCTCAGGTAATGGTACAGCTGTCATCTCAGGAGATGTTGAAATAAACATCACAGCTAACGAGTACGCTAAACTTGTCATAAAAGATCTTGCAGGCAATGCAAAGATAATACTAGGTGATGAAGCAAGGTATGAGACCTCTAACATTGATGCAGGTAACAGTACAGACAATAACCGCGCATTTGTTTACATAAACCTCACAGGTGACGCATACATTAACGGAAGTCGCCTTACAGTCATGTTCCAGGGTTCAGATATAGAACTTACTGTTGAAGGAACAGGTACTGCAGTACTTTCCGGAGATGGAACCTATAGTGTTGACGGAGGAGAAGAAATTGACTGGGCACCTCGCTATATTGACGATGGTGATGAGGAAGAACTTGTAAGCGACGATAGTACCGATGACACAGAAGAAAATGATGGGTCAGACGATACTTCAGAAGAAGACAGTGATGAAGAGGAATCCTCTGAGGACGATGACGGTGAATCATCCGATGATGATGATACCGAGAGCGACGATAACACCACAGAAACGAACGAAACTGAATTCAATTCAACAGAAATGAATGGAACCACAGTCTGAAAATAGGTAGTGAGAAACGATATAGGAGTTGATGTGAAATGACCAAATTAAGAAATATCGTCATCATCGCTGTCCTGCTCTTCGGTGTTGTGGTTTCCGGATGTGCTGACAAAGGTACAACTGAAGAGGAAGCAGTGACAAACGATACCATGCAGGAAGTAAGTCTTGCAGATGAAGCACTTAGTCAGGAAATGGTAGGTATTACAGACACTGAGATCGAGGATCTGGAAACTGAGCTTGCAGAGCTTGAAGCACTTATTGACGAAATGAACCTCGAAGAAGACATCGTAATCGAAGAAATATGAATGGATGACATTCATATTCTTTTATTTTTTTGAATTTTACACCAGCTATTGTATGACTTCGCATGCATTCTTTTTTAATATCTCGAATTAATCATCTCTGTAGATAAACAAATAACTTGCAGATATGTTTTTATAGATGAACAATCAACATGTTTGCACTTAGAAATGACACCATATCTAAGAGGAAAATCATGGGAAATATGATAAAAACAACATTATTACTGGCATCCCTTACCGGTTTACTGGTCATCGTCGGCCAGATGATAGGCGGGACGTCAGGAATGATCATTGCATTTATATTTGCAATTGTTATGAACTTCGGAAGTTACTGGTACAGTGACAAAATTGTCCTGAAAATGTACCATGCTCAGGAAGTCACTTCAGCTGAAGCTCCACAACTTTTTGGCATAGTCCAGAAACTGGCAATGCGTGCAAACCTGCCAATGCCAAAAGTATACATAGTCAACACTTCCATGCCAAATGCATTTGCAACAGGAAGAGACCCCCAGCATGCAGCAGTTGCTGCAACCTCTGGAATACTGGAACTTCTGACAGCAGAAGAGCTTGAAGGTGTGCTGGCACATGAAATGGCACACGTAAAGAACCGTGACACACTGATAAGTGCAGTCGCTGCGACCATTGCCGGCGTTGTCACCATGGTAGCAACATGGGTCAAATGGGCAGCCATATTCGGAGGAATTGGCGGAAGAGATGACAACGGTGCAAACAACATAATCGGCTTCCTGGCACTTGCAATCGTTGCTCCGCTGGCAGCAACAATAATACAGCTTGCCATTTCAAGGTCAAGGGAATTTGCAGCCGATGAAGAAGGAGCACGTATCTCACAGAAACCATGGGCACTTGCAAGCGCATTGGAGAAACTTGAATATGGCAGCAAAAATTACCGCCAGAGGAGAGGCGATGTACAGCCATCCCAGACCACTGCACATATGTTCATAGTGAACCCATTGAAGGGAAGTGCTCTTATGAACCTGTTCAGGACACACCCTGTAACAGAAGAGCGTATAAGACGTCTTCGTGCAATGTAATTGTAAAGATCAGAAATTAAAGAGGGTCGTCTGTCCACGTTCTACGAGATGGATGACCTCTACACCATTTTCTTCCAGTTTTACAGAAAGATACTGCCTGTGACAACTTTTCGGACTTTTTTCCGCACACATCAATATTACCCTGCCACCTGCTTCGTTTACTTCCCTGATCAGCTCAATGAGCTTTACCAGGCTAGCTCTGAAAGAATCGGTTTGCATATATTCAACATAAGTTGAATCACGCATTCCCCCAACACCTTCAGAATGAGAATAGATGATACCATTCTTTGGAAGGATCGACTCAAGTGATTCCTTATCATAGTCCTTGAATGTGGACTGCGGATACCTTCGTATGTCCACAAGATGAGTTACCTTGTTCTCAGCAAGCATATCAATGAAATCATTGACCGGGCGATTTCCATATCCTATCGTATAACACTTCATTCTTTGCACCATCAATTATGTAATAGGAGAAGCGTTATTTCAATTTAAATGTTGATGCGGGCTTTCATATTTATGATAGATACAATTCGAATGGCTGACACATACCCACAAAAACTGAACATCGCTTATGCTCATCGATAAGAATATCACTGAGAAAGGTTATTTTGTCCATGGTATTCTAGTTTAAGGAAAAATTTATATTGGTTTTGTTAAAGTAAAACATGATATAAAGGTTCGATGCATATCGGGAATGGTATCTTTAATATCAAGTTATCACACTTACTCAAATATTCAAATATTTAAACCTGCAGTTTAAGAGGATAAAATGAAAGTATCTGTCAGCACTTCAAAGATCAATGGTGAAGTATTTGCACCACCGTCTAAAAGTTATACACACCGCGCAATCACAATTGCCGCCCTGTCGGAGGAATGCGTGATTCATCGGCCCCTTCTCTCAGCTGATACCCTTGCAACAATACGGGCATGCGAGGCATTCGGAGCAAGCATCGATAAAACAGAAGAAAAACTCCACATAACAGGAGTTAATGGTAAACCCTTTGTTCCCGGTGACGTAATAGATGTCGCAAACTCAGGAACCACTTTGAGGTTCATGACAGCTGTTTCAGCGCTTACCAACGGAGTGACTGTGCTTACAGGCGATGGTTCCATAAGGAATAGGCCAAACAAGCCACTTCTTGATGTATTGAACAAGCTTGGTGTGGAAGCATATTCTACACGTGGCAATGGATGTGCACCTCTTGTTGTACGTGGAGGATTAAAGGGTGCCATCACAATGATAGATGGATCAATAAGCTCACAATTCATTTCCGCACTGCTTATCGCATGTCCTTTGACAACCCAGAGCACAACCCTTTCCATAAAGGGAGAAATGAAGTCAAGACCTTATGTTGATGTCACCATCGAACTTCTTGAAAATGCCGGTGCTGAGATACTGGTTGAGGAAGGAAACACTATAAAGTTCATAATCCCTGCTAACCAGAAATATAATCTTAAAGAATATACAGTTCCGGGAGATTTCTCATCAGCTTCCTACCTGCTGGCGGCAGCGGCAGTAACAGGGTCAACTGTTACCGTGAAAAATCTGTTCCCATCCAAACAGGGAGATGTGGATATAATCGATGTTCTCGAGCGTATGGGCGCGGAGATCACATGGGACAAAGAGAACGGAGTGGTAAACATTACAGGAAACGGTCTTAAAGGAACAACTTTCGATGCCGGAGCAACACCTGATCTTGTACCCACAATTGCCGTACTTGCAGCATGTGCTGAAGGCGTGACAGTGATAGAGAATGCAGAACATGTACGTTACAAGGAAACAGACAGACTCCATGCAATGGCACTTGAACTGACCAAGATGGGAATTTCCGTAAGGGAAGAACCTGATCAGCTAATAATCACCGGTGGTGAACTGCATGGTGCTGAACTGCACGGCTGGCATGACCATAGGATAGTTATGGCACTCACTATTGCAGGAATGGTTGCCGGAGATACTGTAATAGATACTGCTGAATCCGTGGAGATATCTTTCCCCAACTTCTTTGAGGAAATGATGAAACTCGGAGCACAGATAACTCCTTTATGATATCTAAAAATCGAAAGGGAAGATGACTTCCCTTTTACTTTCCTGAATAAGAACTTTCAGACGATCTGCTGCTTATGGCTTTTTTACGCATATAGTCAGGGATCACGTCCTTTTCCACAACGAGTTTGGATGTACCAATCCCAACCACAATGATTTTGCTCTCAACAGGCTCTTCACCCTCTCTTACCATGAGATCCTTTTTGGTGACTTCTATATCTACCTCTTCCCTGGAGTAACCTGCTGCTTTCATGTAATCCATTATAATCTTCTTACCGGTGTTCCGGGCAAAGTCGAAAGCTTCTATATAGTCCAGGAAAATTGATCTGCCTTCGGGAGTGAAGACGAAGTAACTGATGACCTCTTTAGCATTCTTCAATTCCTCATCTGTTACATTTTCACCCGTAATTGGAGCAAAGTCTCTTTTAATAAGAATCTCAACGCGTTTAATACCTTTACCTACAAGAGCGCCTACAGCATTCCCTACACTGGCATGTTCCGGAACAACTATATTTGCATCAATGAGTTTTTCCATCTCCTCCTTATAGGCAATCACAGGGCCTCCCAGTAGTACAACCGGAGTTTCTATTTTAAATCTAGTGTAATTATCACCGGTAAGCATTTGGTCAACAACTGTCTGCGGAATTCCTTCAACAAGATAAGAAACAAGATCTGATGCCATGTTCTTTGCTACTTTCTGCTTCACCATAGTTGCTACATCTTCTTTGCTGACCCTTAGCTGCTTGGCAAGCCTTTCAGCACCTATCATAGATGCTTCTGTTTCCCATGTTCTGAAATCACCAAGTACATGCAAGGCATCAGTGGGAGTGAAACCAATTGATTGCACAAGACGTTTCTGAATTAAACCATCCAAGGCACGTACACTTGGCTGCTTCTTCAGGCGCTGGAAAATGTCGACATATGAAACAGGGATTCCCTGGATAACATCATATATCTCGTCCTCGGTTCTTGTAAGTTCGAGTGGTCGCAGTCCAGTACGAACAAAGAATTTAGTTGGCTGTACATTTTCACAAAGAAGCTTTCTTGAAGGAGATTTAGACTCTTTCAAGCGGTCAAGGAAACCCGTATACTCAACAGCGGCACGACAAAGAGGGATAACCCTTCTGGGACCTATATAGAACTTCTGATTCTCAACCCATACATGACTGTCACCACCTGTTGCTGAGGTTTCCATCCTGATGGCTTTTACCATTGTTTTCCAGCCGCCGACGATGGCACCCTGGTCACTCAGTTCAGGAATACCATTTCTGATAAGTGCAACGTCTGTACTGGTGCCTCCTACATCCACCATTGCACAGGTATCATACTTTGTAAGGAATGCAGCACCCACAAGACTTGCAGCAGGTCCGGAGAAAATCGATTCAATTGGACGCTCCAGTGCCTCATCCATACCCACAACAGAGCCATCACATTTAAGCATCAGAAGATTTGCATCAATTCCCCTGGATTTAATATCAGTCATAATGGACTGGATGAATTTATGTGTGATAGGCAAAAGCTGGGCATTAAGATATGCGGTGATCGCCCGGTCATAAGCACCCACTTCCTGGGAAAGTTCATGTCCGCAGACAACAGGCAGCCCTGTAAGCTCACGGATAATCTGCTTGACACGGAGTTCATGTTCAGAATTACGGTTGCTGAAAAAAGAGGATACAGAGAATGCTGCAACATGGTCTTTTACTTCAAGGGCAAATTGTCTGACCCCATCCTCATCAAGAGGTGCAGCTTCTTCACCGTTGCTTGTATGACCTCCGCTGAGCCTTACATAATAGTCTGCAGGGAAACCTTCTTTGGGAATTACATAATCGCCAACAAGAATGACACCTACCGGGAAACCTGTATCCTCAAGTATGGTGTTTGTAGAAAGGGTGGTCGAAACCGAAACCAGTTTTACATCTTTTACATAATCAGAATTCAACGAGTCTATTACTTTTTTGATCCCGCCAACCGGATCAGGATATGTGGTAAGCACTTTAGTGGCATCCAGTATTACTCCATCAGAGTCACGGATAATAACACCGTCTGTAAAAGTTCCTCCGGCATCAATGCCCAGACTGTATTGCATTTTAGTTCACTCCTTTAAAAGAAAGATTAAAGTTAATAATTGATAGTGTAAAAAATAATGGTTTTGCAATATTTAAGCATTACCATGAATATTAAACACAAATGTGAATGAAATGAGTAAGATAATCGAAGCAGAACAAAAATGTGGTGAAATTAAGAATTGACAAAAAAAAAGCAAGTAGCAGGCATTAAGCCTGTACTAGTTCTAAAATTATTTTGCTGGAATCAATAGCGTACACTTTTTTCGCTTTGCATATATCCCTGCATGTTTGTAAGAAGTTATGGAAATAGAGGCCTGATTTTCCGTTCCACTCATATTTATTTAAACATCAGAGACATTATTCCTGGCTTTGAAGGCTTCATCGGGTCCTGGAAGAAGCCCATTTCCAGGCCTGAGCCCCCAAACATCTCCTCATTGACCCTCTTGGTTATTTCATCTAATATCATCTTGTAGGAGATACAGTGGGGGTCGACTCCCTTTATTTCTCCATTGGTAGGGGTTATGGCATTGTAAGGGCAGCCGCCTCTGCAGTATTTTATATGGGTACAGTCCTTGCAGTTCTGGTCCACGTACTCTTTGTAATCGAACATGAGCTTCCAGGCATCGGACTTTGCAAGATCTTCAATGCCTGGATGNNCCCATACAGTCCACGAAGGTGCAGACAGCACCTCTGCCTCCAAATACACCTTTACAGAGGTGGTCGATGTTCATGACTTCTATCTGATCCATGTTCTCCAGGTATTTATCCAGGAGGTATATCAGGACTTTCCCGTATTCTTCCGGGTCAAGAGCCCATTTTTCGGGTTCGTCGCCGCGTAAAGAGGGCAGAGCAGGGTGGAACTTGAGGATCCAGCCGTTTTCCAGGTAAAAATTGAAAATTTCCTCCCTATATTTTTCAGAATAAGATGTGAAAGTGGTGATGAACCTCACGGAAAGTCCGTGTTCTTTTGCTATCCTGTAGCCACGCATTGTATTTTCGAAATATCCCTCTCCCCTCTGGAAATCATTAAGCTCTTTCGGGCCGTCAAGGCTGGAACCGATGGGAATGTTATATTCCGCAAAAATTTCAGCTATTTCGTCTGTCATCTTCCAGAGGTTGGTCTGTATGGCAAAAGCCACTTTCTTCGGCTTTACTCCCTCATTAAGGATTGGTAAAGCCTCCCTGTAGAAATCTGCGCCTGCCAGCAGCGGTTCCCCTCCATGGAAAGTAAAGGTAACTGAATCCTCCCTGAAATCTTTGAGCCATTCAACTACTTCTTTTATGGTCTCGATACTCATTACAGGAGATTTTTCATCGGAACTCCAGCAGTAATTACATTTCCCGGGACAGCCCAGAGTAGGAATAAGCATCACGTGAAAAGGCATATTTATAGCACTTTTTTGTTCAGTTCTAGCCATAGGGCACAAATTATGCACAATATGTAATAAAAGCTTGGTTAGTAACTATAATTAATATAAATAATTCACCTTAAAATTGTGGTGATCCAAAAAAAGAGTAAGTAGTAGGCATAAAGCCTACACTTGTTTTAAAATTACTTTGCTGGAATGATGAGTGATCTCTCACCAGCAGGCTCGAACTCTCTGAGTGCGCCCCTTGCGAACTCCTTCCTTGGCTTAGAGAAGTCAAATGGCAGGAGATCATCTGCGAAACAGACCTTGACGAGTGGGTTGACTGCGTATGCATCTCCACGTCCTGCGTGAGCAGCGGATGCAATAGCTGTGTAACCACCCTGGTGACCTACGTTCATTGCGTAGTTAGGGTAGTTTGGTCCACGGAGTTCAAGAGCAAGACCTTCGTCGGACTGGTATGAGAGTACGTTTGTAGCACCACACTGATCCTGCAGGTCGTATCCGAAGAAACCAAGACGGCCGTGTGATTCCTTGTGGAGATACATACAGAGGTACCATCCGGAGAGACCAGCGTTTCCGTTTCCTGTTGCAAGAGCTACAGCTGAACCAGCTGCTGCGGAAAGGCTTGTTGCTCTCTGGGATCCACCGAAGTGGTCTTCAAGGGCAGTCGGGAACTTCTCGTAGGTCTCGATACCGTAGATTGTGGACTCGGTTGCGATGTCCTTTACGACGTCGAGGGTTGCCTTTACTTTGTTGTCCTTGCCGAGGTTTGCAGCACCGTTGTACTTGTCGTTGATGTAGTCAACGTCGTAGTACACGTTGTTGTCGAGGATGTCATCGGTGTATGCAGCTGTTGCATACTGAGTGAACCCGACACCACCGGACATGTAGGATCCGAGCCAGATCTGGTCGTACAGCATGCAGCCTGCACCGACAACTTCAAGAGCAACCTTTGCGGGGTCGTCAGTCACTGTGCGGCTTGTCTGGACGATATCCGAGATATGACCGAAGGAAAGTCCACCGGGCTCGTTTGGTCCACGTGCACGCCTTGCTGGGAGCATTTCACCCATGGAGACAAGGGCTGCGTGCTTTGCAGCGAAGGACAGGTCAGCTACTGCTGCTTCACCGGCGCACATTGCGTATGCGGAGATGAAGGACATACCGATCTGCATGGCTGCCCATCTGGAGGTCTGAGCACCGTCAGTTGTTCTGGAGACAATTGTTGGGATGTGGATTGCCTGCCAGGTTGTCTTGCCGATGGAGGCCTTAATCTGGGCTGCCTGTTCCTCGTTGAACATCTTGTTGATGTTGATGACAAACTGCTTGTCGACTTCGTCTGCAAGCTCGTCGTCACCGGTGAAGATCTTTACATAACAGTCGTCCACAAGAGCAGGGTGGGTTTCGACCATCATTTCCTGAACCACTGCTGCACCGGGCATTGCGTGGTTAAGGGTCTCAAGGTAGTGGTTGATGGTTTCAGGTGTAACTTCCTTACCCAGCCTCTTCTCGAGGGTCTCGTGAGCCATGTCAAGACCGACGATACAGGTTCTCCTGATGTCATCCCACATCTGCTGCATTGCAGCGTTGTTGACGTAGTGGAGGTCATCAGGTTCTGCAACGATGTCAGTTCCGGAAATGGTGTAAGGAGTGATTGCACGCTGACCGAGAGGAGCACCCACGTGCATCATTGGGTTGTAGAATGCAATNNTATTCCTGTGTGAACTTGACTTCCATTGATTTCTTGAATTTAGAGAAAATATCTGCTGCCATTATGAACACCTCATTTCGGCTGGAATCCGTATGTTGTTCTCTCGTCGAAGATTCTCTGTACCCATTCAACGACTTCTGCGTCGTCTCTGAAGGCTACATTGTCCACACGGTAAATGGTGGTCCTCTTTGCAGCTTCTTCACTGGACATTGGCTTTCCGAGGTTTACTTTCCTGTCGAGTGGAATTGCGACCTGGTCCTTGTCCTGAATGATGTTGCCGCCTTCGAGTCTTCTCCTGTCAAGCATGTCGAACATTACACCGTCTTCCTGGAGACGGACAGAGTGGCCGTGCACAGTTGCACCACGCATACCTGCGAGTGCATGGTCAGTCATTTCGGTTTCCATCTGAACCTTTGCGCACTGTTCCATGTCTCTTTCACGGGCTTCAACGATCTGACGACCGGAAAGGGTACCTGGGTCTACACCTCTGAAGTTGATTGCTGCGAAGTATGATCTGAAGTATGGGGTAGCCGGAGCGTTGTACATTGAGTCTGTAAACTGGACGTACCTGACTCTGTCACCAGCTGCTGCACCGGGTGTGGGAGCAACGTTTTCACGTGTCGAGCATGCGGGTTCTCCCATTTCCGCGAGTGGTGGGTGGGTGCTTGGGTAGTCGCTACCTGGGGCACGGTGTCCAAGGACTGCAGTTAAGTCTTCGTCTGAGATTTCCCTGAGTTTCTCAAGGTTTCCAGACATGTGCTTTCTTCTGTTAGCGCCAACTGATGTTGCGCCTGGATAATATTGTGCTTTGTAAGCCATCTCATGCAACTCCTTTATGATTTTCTAAATGGTCTAATGTAGTCTTAACGTATTTAACGATCAAATTTAGCTTATCCCTAGGACAGGAGTCACCTCGTGTAACTCCACTCACCATATCCATCACAATTCCCTTTGTAAGAATATTTTCATCCTTTGGCATCACTAATCTCGTCTTAATCCCTGCTTCTGCAAAATCCTCAAAATCTACCGGGATCTGGCTAACTATAATCGCCGGGATATTAGCCTGACTCAGGATTTCCCTGGTTTTTCGAATTACATGGTCCTTGATATTTCCGAGGTGAATAACAGCCAGCTTGTGCATTTCAATCTGTGCGATCTCTACCGGACTCAGCACAAATGACCCTGTCCTCATTCCTGACTCCGGGATTCCTGAGCCTGAGTAGAGTACAAGCACACTTACCTGAATGTTTTCTTTCCTCATACCGTATGTAATCTCGCATACCGGTTTTGTGATATGCCTCTGCCCGGGACTCATAGCAATAGCTACCACATCGGCACGACCCGCTTCCGAAAGGGTACCTCTCTGGGCAAGCCCTCCTCCTTTACCGAGTCCTCCACCGCAACGGCAGTCAACTACCTGTGTTTCCCGATCAATCATCATACCTATTCACTCATCTTTATCTTCATCTTCTTCTTTCTCTTGCTTTTCAATGAAGATGAGCTGATTTATCTTGGCTTTTGGATCTACCATACCAAGCAAGCGAGGGTCAGCTCTAGGACCAAGTTTGGCATAGTCAGTCACTGTAGGCTTTTTCTTAAGGAAATGTCCTTCCCTGAATTCAAAAGAGAACGGGAGCACTTTTTCACACATTGACCTGACTTCTTCTTTCACTTCGGCGTTTAAGACTTCAAGCCTGATCCTGCCCACACTGATCTTGAGTTCAATAACCTGATCTCCGATCTGTATAGGCTTTCTTAAAGGATGTTCCACTTTTTCCCCGGTACCGGGTCCGTAAGCTACCTTTTCGGGAAGTTTTGGACCCTGGATCATAACTCGGAGTATCCCGTCAACCTGAGAGAGCTCGATGAGAAGTTTCTGAGCTGTTTCAGGGGACAGGATTCTACTGGGAAAGATCTCGATTTGAATTGAATCTTCTTTATTTGAAGCAGAGTCTGACATCGTTAGACCTTTTGAATTATATGTTTAGAGCGCTCCTGCAACTGCCTTAATTGGCTCGCGGAATTCTGGTATTGCACCAAACACGTCGCCTATGAGACCGGATGTTGATTCGATTGTGAACATCTGGGTACCTGCGTCAAGGGCTACTGCTGCGCACACGCAGGGAATTGCAAAGCCTCTTGAGTGTCTGGTAACGACGTGGTTACCGTTGAAGACACCAGGTCCACCGCCACCATAAATGGAGTGGCTGAAGAATGAGAATCCTACTGCAGTACCCTGTACTTTACCATAGTCGCATCCTGGGAGACCAGTCTCCTTCTCAAGGATGTCGTTGAAATAGAGAAGAGTTGAGGAAACGTTCTGAGCTGCACGTCCTGCACCACAGTTTACGAGGGTGGCTGCAAGGGTACCAACTGCTGCAAAGGCATTCCACATTGGGACGTCATTTGCCTTGTAGAACTTGTATCCAGAGGGAGCGGTCTTGTCAACGGAAATAACGCCAGCTTCAATTGCCCTGCCAACGATTGACTCGATAACAGTTCCGATGGTACCGTTCTTACCGTTTTCCTTCACAACGTCATATAACACGTTGTTTGCGTTAAGGCCCTGGCATGCCAGACCGAGGAGCTGATGCCTCTCGAACATACCAACTGCGCCACCCATCTCAAAGATACCAGCCTGCTCATAGATAGAGGAGAGAGCTGATGCATTCATTGCATTCCTGTTTGCGATTGCTGCAATGTGGTTTGCCATGATGTTCCTGAGGGAGAAGCCGAGACCTTCGTTGTTCTGGGGGATGCTGAGAATGCTCTGTACCTGTCCGCCCATGAGGTCCATTGTCTGCGGGTAGCTTCCCCAGACAGCACCCTTTACGATTGGTGCATCATACATGTCGGTTCCGAACATGTCAATGATGGTCTGAGTAACTGCTGCTGCACCGACTGTTGTGGAGGCCATGAAGTCAGCACCAGCGATCATTCTGGATGCTGGGGACTGAATCAGGAGGCTCTTTCCACCCTTAACGATCTTTACATCGGCGTCGTCGCCTTCGTCGACCTGGACATACTTCTTAACACTCTCTGCAATTGCTTCAGCGTTGCCTACAATATCGTAGTTGAGTCCACGGCCAAGAATCTGACGGCCCTTACCGCCCATCTTGCCGTTGGCAAGTGCGCCCTGAATACCTGCGAGGTTGACTGCAACGGACCTCTTGGTGTCCATGATAATCTTTTTAATTGCTGCGTTTCTTGTTGGAGCAAGGGACATAATGTCGACATTGCTCTCGAGCAGTTTTCCTCTGTCGTCGTAGATGTCTACTGTGTCAGACACTTTAATTTCCTCCTTAATTTATTAAAATCATTTTGGGACTGGTCACCTACTCAAGTGCTTTCGCACTCATAAATCAAGTACCGCGTCGTTTTTAAGTGTCCACTTTCCCAATGAAATCTCATTCGTTTAGAAGGTACTTAAATCTTTTGTGTTCTCCGCTAGATGAATTCATGTATTTTTTTAAAATTCATTTTATTAAGATGAAATGTATTTTTCTAGAATTATATAAAAAACCGACATCGATAGAAAAATGAATTTTTAAGTCACCTTAAAAATAAGGAAAATTTGCTGAAAAGCTTATTTAAATAATTTTCCAAGAAATGCTTGATATTTAGTAATTTTTTTTAAAATGTTTTAATTTAATCAGAGAATCATACCAAAAAGATTTAGTAATATCCTCATAATACGAAAGTTTGATATGGAAGTAGTTGTTGACGTAGGCGGAAATCCCGGGGTAGACTGCAGAGGCTTCTGTAAATACTGCTATTTTAAGAAAGTCAAAAACGTTCAGCCCCTGGGCTGCAAGTATTGCCTCCCTTTTAAAAAAGGGTGTGATTACTGTACTCGCAGTGTAAAAGAATCGTATTCAGGTTTCAAGTCCATCCAGATGGTACTTGAAGAGACTGCAAACAAACTCTATTTTGCAACAGGAGAAGTAAAAAAATTCACGGTCAGCGGAGGAGGAGATTTAAGCTGCTACCCGGAATTAAAGAGCCTGATAAATTTTCTATCTCAGTTCAATACCCCCATACACCTGGGATATACCAGTGGAAAAGGCTTCAGTAAACCCGATGATGCATTATTTTACATAAATCACGGGGTTACGGAAGTAAGTTTCACGGTCTTTGCAACGGACCCGGTTTTAAGAGCCGAATATATGAAAGACCCTGAGCCTGAGGCTTCAATTCAGGTCCTTCGGGACTTTTGTGAACGCTGTGAAGTCTATGGGGCAATAGTCCTCCTTCCGGGAGTAAATGATGGGGATGTCCTTGAAAAGACTCTCAGCGACCTGGAAGCTATGGGTGCGAAGGGAGCGATTCTAATGAGGTTTGCAAACTTTCAGGAAAATGGCCTGATCCTTGAGAACTCGCCGGTTATTCCAGGAATAATTCCACACACCGTATCCGAATTTGTTGAAATCGTACGCAGTTCCGCAGCAAAGCACCCTTCTATGAGAATTACAGGGACACCTCTTGAAGACCCCCTTATTGGCTCGCCTTTTGCAATCCGTAGAGTTCCCGAAGCCCTTTCAAAACTTCCCAGAGTGACCAAAAAAGCAACCGTTATTACCGGACAGGTGGCAGCCCCCAGGCTTACCGAGATTTTTGAAGCTCTTGGAGGGTATGTAAACGTGGTTCCATTGAAAAAGGATGTAGGCTGCCTTATTACAATTGATGATTTCAGGAACCTTGACCTTTCTGCGGTAACAGATACCGTTTTCATTCCTGGAAGAGCTTTTGTCCATGATATGGAAGTCAGAGATGCCCTCAAGAGAGACGGTGTAGACAGGATTGTGCGCAGAGGTCCCGAATGCCTTTCTGTGGACGGGGAAATGTCAATAGGCATGACAAGAGAAGAGGTTCTGGAGCTGGAAATAGAAAATTTCACCGAGCTTATCAATCAGATTAACTCCCTGGGGATGCCCCTGGAATAAAGCCTGAGCCAGGTCAGAAAGCACTGAAGTCGAATTTAGAAAAGACCGAACATTAACAAAAAAGAGATACCGAATAGAGTATAGATATTAAAACAGATACTATATAAATCCACTATAAATTATATAATTCTGAGAAAAATCAATAGAAAAATATCCAATTAGATAGGAGAGAATTATTTAGTAGAAAAAAGCCGGAAAATGAAAAGACCTCTTTTCCGGAAGAAAAAAAATCCTGCAGGGGAGTTTGAAGGCATTATTGATAAACATTTCTATTTGTTCCGGTTTTTAGACTGCCCTATCTCCTTCCTTACGGGAGTAACAAGTTTTTTCAGATTTTTAACGCCCTCCGTGTTTCACCTCAGCGCGCAGACCCGGACATAAAATCCGAAAGTCCCAGCTGTTTAACCTTGTGGTTTTCAAACAAAGAGGAAATATCATAATCCAGAAGTTCGATTCTCTGCCTGGTATAACTGGAAACTCCATACCTTTCCCCTATTTCTTTTGAAATTTCAAGGTATTTACGGACAGCCCCTTCATGCACAGTCAGTATTACATTACCTCCGCACTTGGGACAGGCTCCGGTAAGAGGTGGACGTCTGAACTTTTCCCCACATTTTATACAGCGCATCCGCTGCCTGGAAAAGGAGCGCAGATTTCCTATCAAATCCGGAAGAAAATGGGATTTGAGCACTCTTTCAGCCACATCAGGAGCATCTACTGCCCTTATCCTACCAGCCAGGGAAAGTTGAGCTTCCATTTTCTCAATCATACTACCCAGAGTCTTATATGAAGAATTAAGCGGACCTGCTGCAATATCTGAGGTATCGTGCGTAAACATAAAATGCTCGTATTGTTCAGGTGTTCCGAGCCGGCTGCTAACAAGGTCCATGATACTTTCGAGTTCAGTAGGATTTTTGATTTCCTGCGTAGCCCTGTAAAACTCAAGAGGATAGCGCGAAGGAACATCAATGTTATGGGCCTCCTTGTCCACCTCCTTGGGGTCGATCCTGGTAGTTAATACCAGGGGAGCATCCATTTTCCCGCCACGTTTTTCGGGAAGATAAGACCTCGAAAAATTAAGGATCCCATCCATAAGAAGCATTATGCAGTCCTCATCCCCATCGCAGTTCCTGCGCTTTGATGCATGGAAAAAAGGGTGAGCATAGCCTACGGAAGCTTTGGTAAATCCCACAAGGCGTCCGAGCACTCCTGCAGAGGTATGCGGCGCAAGTCCTATCAGCAGTACCCCCACAAGGTCCTGGATCGTTTCCGCATTATAATAGGGCTCGACCTTGTAATACTTCACAAGAAGTTCATCCACGTATTTTGCCGTACGCAGCATATACTGACCCCCATCGTAAGAAATTACAAGGTCCTGGACTTTCAGACAAACAACCTGGTCATCCTTCTTAAGAGGGTTTCCATAGATATCCTCCCTGTAGCCGAGTTCCCTGAGTTTGGCTGCAGTAATCCCAAGCTCATCAGCCCTGATATGGGTAAGAGGAATATCGGACATATCATAACGGACAGTGCCATCCTTAAAAATGTAGACATCATGTTTTGCGCGCAGAATTCCTTTTTCCAGCGGTTCGGGAGTCATCTGGCCGTTCATAAGCCGTTTTACTCCCTTGATTATATCCATCCTTTCCCTTTCACCTACATTCTCAAAAGCCTGCTTGTAAATGGAACGGAAGTCCAGTTTTACGTTTGCAACGGAGGTTGATTTTCTTCCGCACTTGGGGCAGACCCCGGCACCCCTCACATCTATCTTGCAGCGGGGACAGGAAAGTTTGGGCTTTGTAAATTCCCCGCATTCGCAGCGCCAGAAATAAGTCTCTTTTCCACATGCAGGACATTCTCTCAGCCCCAGTTCCACCTCGATTTCTCCGATCTTCGCATTCATACAGGAAGTATAATCTGAGGCAGAGACCAGATTACGGGTCATTCCTCCTGCATTGTTTATGGGGAAGAGAACCTGAGCTGCAGGGGACATCTTGCGCAAGTCGGATTTTTCAGGTCTTCCCATCCTTGCCCCTATCCTGGAAGGAGCTCTGGGGTAAACTTTGAACCCGCTCAAAATACCGGCAGCCTCTACCATATTATCAGTATCGGGAATTCCGGCTCTCTCTTTAAGGAAATTGTCAAGCCCGAGACACAAAATAAAAGGAAGCGCTCCTTCAATAAGGACCTCATCTTCTTTTACCCTGTGCAGTACAAGAAGCTTTTCAAGCACCGGTTTTATGTCCTCTTCAACGGCAGCTTCCAGGGGCAGTTTGAGGATTCCTTCCCCTTCCGGCTCATTATTCAGAAAAGTCCCTTTTTCAGCCACGAATTTTCTAAGGACTTCAAACTCATTCCTGTTTATATCGTGCCAGAGATAGGTGAACTTAGGGTGCAATGGCACATTATACTCCCTTACAAGCCGGAGAGCGAGAGCAGCAGATGGGTTTTTCAATTCTTCCTCGGGAATCTTTTCAGGACAGGCTGCTGCATAATCGTAATGCCACCATTCAAAAACATAAGGTGAAGGCATGAGAGGATGGTTATTTTCCAGGAAGTCCCCATAATTGATCAGAATCTCTCCGATATCGACGATTACTTCGACCTGTGGACGAACCTCGTATGCTTCCTTTATATTATCTACGCGGATAAGGTCTCCCGAAAAAAGTCTTACAGTAGGGCCCTCTATTGAGTCCACTGCAGACATTGCCGCAGCTTTTCCGGGCCTTTCAACCTTAAGCTGTGTCCCGTTAGTAATAAAATCATCAAGCAGGACCATGCTTGCAGGATTGATCCCTGCCGAAGCAAAAGAAGTGTTTCTCGACCTTCCATATCGCAGCCTGAAACCTCCAGGCCTTGAGGGATGAGAGAATACAGGTCTTCCGGCAATCAGGTCGCGGATATACTTATCCTTTGGCTTGATCTTGTTTTTCTGCTCATCTTCAGCGCTCCCTCCACTTTTAGCCCCTCCGATAAGCGTCTCAAGCCATTCCCAGCCGTCCATCTTCAGTTTATTCACATGTTTTTTGACTTTCGGAGCCTTAAGGGCGAGACCTTCGGCAAGTACGAGGCACATCCCTCCCCTGACGCGGTTTGTCCCTATCCTTTCAAGGTCCCTGTGCCCTTCAACCTCAGCTTCCTCAGTAGGGTCCCCGTCAATACAGACAGGACAGTTCCTGACTATCAGACGAATCTCATCTTCGGAAGGCGTATACTGCAAACTTGCAACCCTTTTGTAGAGCAGGATCTCTTCCACATATCGCTCCACCTCCTCTTCTCTTGGCTTGTAGCGGTCAATTCCTATCCCACGCCTAACATAATCACCGACAAGCACGGAGAGTGCCTGCGCAGTTCCCCCCGCACTCCGAATAGGTCCGGAATAAAAGATTCGGATATACTGGGAACCATCATCGTTTTTTCCGAGGTCTACTTTATCAATCCCTTCAATAGGGGCTGCAACCACTCCCTCCGTCAGAGTTGCCATAGAAACACGAATAGCAGCCTCCACCGCATCTTTTTTTGTAGGGAAGCTGCCTACTATCCCTTCCGCAACCTGGCGCCCGATTTCGAGAGCTGCTTCTTCCCTGGACATCTTTGTCTCAAGTTCCCTGATCTTTGCAGCAACTCCCTGTACTCCGATGAGGTTTTCGACCCTATCCGCAAGGTCTTTTGCAAGGGGGATTTCTACGGTGGGTTTGGGATCTCCACCACGGGCTCGGGCCCTGTTCGCGATCTCAATTGCTTCTTTTAACCTTGCCTCAAGCCCGTCGAAGTATTCATGCATTTCTTTACTTGCAATAGTTTCGCCCATCTCAAAAAGCCCCTTTAAAAAAATAAAGAAAAAAGTTTACCTCTGCTTACGCAGAGACCCGGCAGCAAAAAGCCCTTGCATTGAAGTTACAAAGAAAACAAAAACCCCTGCCCAGAGAAGGTAATACCCAATATCGATACCAAGGAGGGTTATATTAAGAGTTGTAAAAAGCAGACCTGCAGCCAGGATTGCAAGGCTTATGCCCGTTGTCTTTTTGTTCTGTTGCCGGACTTTTTTATAAGCCCGCATTTTTTCCATCCTTTCTCTTTTTTCCGCTTTCAAGAAAATCTCTCCAGATGCCTGAACGAATAAATAACTGTAAAATACCATCAAAGTTTAAACATCGAATTCGAATATTAAATCTGAACATCAAATCTGAGATCAGACCTGAGTATAAAATATAATTATCAAACAAATATAATTATCAAACTTTCATTCAGATCTGACTGTCAAACCCTCACTTATACTCTTTCAATTTGATCGGTATTCTCGAATTAAATAATGTGATGTACTGAAGCAGCTTCTCTTAACCGGTTAAGGAGAGCAGCTCCAAGACCTGAAAGAGAAAAAGAGCCATCGGCCAGGATAATATCCAGCTCTTTTGAGTCCAGAGCTCTGAGCCCTTCAAACAACCTCTTTGCGGCTTCTTCAGGCTCTTTGCGGGACCCCAGTAAAAAGCATTCATCGGCACTCAACCCTTCAGCAGTAAAAAAGCCTGCGGTCTCATTACTTAGTAAAAGTCCGACTTTCTGTCCTTTGCTCAGGTAATCATCGAGCAAAATACCAATCTTTTCAGGAATTTTTTCTTTATCCCCTTCCACAAGCACGACTTTCGCATCAGGAGTATAATGGCTGTATTTCTGACCTGCCTGCTTTTCAGGCATGGCTTCTCCAGCCGCAGTCTCAGCCCCGGCATATGTTGCCCTCACTTTACCTATAACTTTTTCAAGCTCGTCAACCCCCACGGCTCCAAGCCGCAGGACAACAGGAGGCTCTACCGTCATATCAATTACAGTTGACTCAAGCCCTATGGCTGTTCCCCCACCGTCAATAACCGCATCAACCCTGCCCGTAAGGTCAGCAAGGACATGGATTGCCAGACTGGGGCTGGGCTTCCCGGAGAGGTTAGCGCTCGGCGCAGCCAGAGGGGTGCCCGACCTCTTTACGAGCTCAAGGGGAATCCTGTGATCAGGCATGCGGAGACCTATAGAAAGCAGGTCTCCCGAAGTAATTTTCGGGACAGCATCGTTTTTCTCAAGTACGATCGTAAGGGGACCAGGCCAGAAAGCGTCCATAAGCCTGACAGCTTTTTCAGGAATATTTTTTGCAACCTTTTTAAGGTCCTCTCTGGAATGGACAAGGAGACTAAGAGGATTACCAGGTGGGCGTTCCTTTGCTTTAAAAATCTTCAGGACGGCATCAGGATTCAGTCCGTCTGCCCCAAGCCCGTAAACTGTCTCTGTGGGAAAGGCAACTGTTCCGCCCTTTCGTATGATTTCTGCAGCCTCATCAAGAACAGCGTCAAAATTCTCTTCAGAGACCCGAAAAAGTCGGGTCTCTTTTTTGTTTCCGTTTTCTGTCTGCACCGAAGGTAAACTCCTTACCGATTATTATCCTACTGATTATTATCCTATTATCAGTTTCTGGCCTTAAGCTGTAGCAAATAGTTCTTATGCGGCTTGGTCCGGTTATTCAGTCCAGCACTTTTCAGCCTGGTTCTCACTTAGAAGTTTGGTCTTACTTAGCAGTTTGGTCTTACTTAGAAGTTTGGTCTTACTTAGAAGTTT
>DAZF01000050.1 GCA_002507205.1 Methanolobus sp. UBA32
CCCCCCAAGCTACCCCCCAAGCTGTACTTACTGATAAAGAACATAATATCGCTTCACTATTGGAATACTGCATTGAACCCCGAAGCAGAGAAGAGATCCAGGAGTTTATGGGTCTGAAAGATAGAAAACACTTCCGACTGGAAATACTGAATCCGCTAATTCAGGAAGGCAAGCTGCATCTTACAATTCCTGAAAAACCAACCAGTCCTAACCAGAAATACTATTCAAGACCCCGGAGCCAAGAACAATGACTGAAAATTCATCATCCATCGTATTTAAAGTGTGGAGAGAGTTGAGGAGAAAGTAAAAAAAGAGAGTGTTTTAATATGGATATTTCGCCAGATAAACAGAATATTGATCAATTGTTTTCAAATACCACATACTATATCGACTTCTACCAGCGTGACTACAAATGGACAAAGGAACCTGTGGAACGTTTGTTAGATGACATCTTTTACAGATTTATCCAAGAATATCAAAATCACAAATCTCTTGATCCAACCAAGGAAGCCATTTCTGCTAACTATCCATGGTATTATTTGAACACATATGTTACTAACACTGTCGAAGGAAAAGTCTATGTTGTGGATGGACAACAACGACTTACAACCCTCACATTAATTTTAATGAAACTGTATAATCTGTCTAAAAAATATGAATCAAAGACAGATAAATGGTTAGAAAGCAAAATTGCGGGTTGGGCTGGAATGGAATATTCATTCTGGATGAATCATGAAAAACACGAACAAATATTAAAAGACCTTTTTGAAGGTCAGAAGGATTTCAAAGAAATGGATGTGTCTAGCGGAATCACAGCAGTAAACATGCTTGACAATTATCAAATAATCAGCAGATTTTTAGATGAGCAATTATCAGATAAGCATGAATTTGAAACTTTTGCTATGTATTTCCTTTATCGTCTTGTGCTAATCAATTTATCAGTAGAGCAAACAAATGTTCCAATGATCTTTGAAGTAATTAATGACAGAGGAGTTAGACTAAAGCCCTATGAAATATTGAAAGGAAAACTTTTGGGACAGATAGATAAAATAGAAATGGACAGAAAAGATTACAATGGACTATGGGAAAAGCAAGTTCAAGCAATTAATGACTTTAAAGAAGATGAGATTGATACTTTTTTCAGATATTTCTTGAAATCTAAATTCTCTAACGCACAAAGTGAAGGAAAACATTTTGATGGAGATTACCACAGGGAAATGTTCAGCAATGATGTTAACAACAATTTAAAGTTGAAACATAATCCTTCTGAAGTAAAACGTTTTCTTGAACAAACATTCACTTATTATACACAGCTTTATGTAAAAATATGGAAAGCCTATTCGCATTATGACAGCTCGTATGAGCATGTTTTTTTCAATAGATTGAATGAAATGGACGGACAATTTTTATTGATATTATCTTCATGCAAACTAAACGATGTTGAAGAAGATGAAAAAATTGAAAAAATAGCTTATGAGCTTGACCGTTTTTTCTCCTTACTCCAGCTTCAAAATGCTTATGAAAGCAATATATTCAGTCAGACCTTGTATAAAATATCAAGTGAAATTAGAGATGAACCTATTGCTAAAGTTAGAGAAGTCTTTGATAAGTACTTACTCGAACAGTTGTCAAATCGAAGAAATTCAGAAGCATCACAGCCTGTTCAATACGCTTTTTTCAAAAACACCGGAATTAATCTCAATATGCGTTTTAAGAGATACTTCTTTGCCCGTATTGAAAAATTACTTGCAGAAAACACTAAATTAAATATGAAACACCAATTTGAAGACTTAGTCACTAAAACAGGCCCAAAAACAGGTTTTCATATTGAACACATCCTGTCAAGAAATGAAGAGAACCTTAAACTTTTCAATGATGACGATGATGTATTCGAGCAGGAAAGAAACCGCCTCGGTGGTATTCTTTTGTTAAAAGGAAAAGATAACATTTCAAGCAGTAATGAACCATATTCTGATAAATTGAGGTCATACGATAACACGCTGTATTGGAATGAAACTTTGAGAGAAGATTTTTACAAATCTAAATTGGACATGAGAGATTTTAAGACAAAATTTGCGCTTGATGAACTTGTTCCATTTACAGACAAATTCGGTCCAGAAGAGCTCGAAAGTCGACAAAAACTTCTTTTCAAAATGATTCGAATAATCTGGAATTAACATGACCGAGAACACATCATCCATCGTATCCAAAGTGTGGAGCTTTTGTAATGTACTGCGTGACGGAGGGGTGAGCTATGGAGATTATCTGGAGCAGTTGACATTCCTCATATTCCTGAAGATGGCGGAGGAGTACAGGAAACCACCGTATAGCAGGGATATTGGCATCCCGGAGGAATACACATGGGATGTATTGAAGCAGAAGCGTGGTGCTGAGCTGGACGTACATTACAGGAACCTGCTGGATGAGCTTGGGAAAAAGCCGGGGATGCTCGGGCAGATATTCCTCAAAGCGCAGAACAAGATAAGCGACCCTGCCATGCTGTACAAGGTCATTGACATGATCGACAAGGAAAGCTGGGTCATGATGGGAGTTGACACCAAGGGCGAGATATACGAGGGACTCTTGCAGAAGAATGCAGAGGATACAAAAAGCGGAGCCGGTCAGTACTTCACACCCAGACCACTCATCAAAGTAATGGTTGAGTGCCTGCAACCACAACCCATGAAGACCATCGGCGACCCCTGTTGCGGAACAGGCGGTTTCTTCCTTGCAGCCTATGATTTCATGACATCAAAATCTCATGGACAACTTGACCGGGAGCAGAGCAGGTTCCTGAAGAACAATACCTTTGGCGGTAATGAGATAGTGGCCGGAACCCGAAGGCTGGCACTCATGAATCTCTTCCTTCACAACATTGGCGAAATAGACGGGCAACCCATGATATCCAACTCCGATGCACTCATAGCCGATTCCGGCAATCGCTATGACTACATCCTCACCAATCCACCATTTGGAAAGAAAAGCAGTATGACCTTCACCAACGAAGAAGGAGGGCTGGAAAAAGAAGACCTCACGTACAACCGCCAGGACTTCTGGGTCACTACCAGTAACAAACAACTAAACTTCGTGCAGCACATCCATACCATACTCAAAACCGGCGGTCAGGCAGCAGTAGTATTGCCTGATAACGTCCTCTTTGAAGGAGGAGCCGGGGAAACAGTGCGTAAAAAGCTTCTGGAAACAATGGACCTGCACACAATACTCCGTTTACCCACCGGCATATTCTACGCCCACGGAGTAAAAGCCAATGTACTCTTTTTCCAGGCGAAGGAAGCAGCAAAAGACCCCTGGACAAAGGAAGTCTGGATATATGACTACCGCACCAACGTGCATCACACACTGAAAAAGAACCCTCTGAAGTACTCTGACCTTGAAGACTTCATCACCTGCTACAATCCACAAGACCGCCACAACCGCAGGGAAACGTGGAGTGAGATAACTCCCGAAGGCCGTTTCCGCAGGTTCAGCTACGAAGAGATCATATCAAGAGACAAAACCAACCTTGATATCTTCTGGCTCAAAGACAAAAGTCTTGCAGACCTGGATAACCTTCCCGACCCTGATATCCTTGCAAACGAGATAATCGAGAATATCGAAGCATCACTTGAGAGTTTCAGGGAAGTAATGCAAATTGTGAATGAGAACGGAAACAACGGGTAAATATCTGCATATCAGATTCCCAATAACTGATAAAAAGCTTGAATCTACAACCTATATAAATTCAAAACATAATATATTATATATTATTATAATAATACATGTGGGTGTGAGCAGTAAACAAAAGATATTGATCGTGGATGATGAGAAGATCAACGTAGCACTTCTTACCTCATACCTTACTGAAACCTATGACGTAATAACAGCATCTACCGGCGAGAAAGCACTTCAGATCGTGAAGAAAGAAGAACCGGACCTTATACTTCTTGATGTTATCATGCCAGGGATGGACGGGTTTGACGTATGCAGGATCATCAAACAGGACTACAAACTCGATTTTATACCAATTATTATGCTCACAGCCCTGACATCCAGGGATGATCACCAGAGAGGCATCGAGGTCGGTGCTGACGACTTCCTGAAAAAACCTGCAGACAGGTTTGAGCTGGACAAAAAGATAACATCCCTTTTGCGCATCAAAGAACAGCATGATTCACTGCTTATGGATCGCAACAAGGCATACGAATATCTTGACTATGTAGGTGTTCTGATAGCCGTTCTTGACAAGAACTACAAGCTAATCCACATCAACAAGAAAGGTGCTGATATTCTTGGCTACAACAGGGACAACATCATTAACAGAGACTGGCTGGACCTCTTTGTTGCAGAAAGTTACGCAGACCATGTGAAGAACAAATATGATGCCTTACAGCAAGGTCAGTCCGATGGACAGGAATACCACGAATACCCCATAATGACCATCACAAGGAAAGAAAGGCTGTTCAGATGGTACGACAGTGTCCTTACAGACGAGAATGGCAGTGTAGCCAGCATCCTGATATCCGGGGAAGATATCACAGAGAAAAGGATAGACGAGATCAAATTGATGGAATATGCAAACCAGCTGAAGCATTCCAACGATCTGAAGGACCTTTTCACTGACGTACTGCGCCATGACCTGTTAAATCCTGCAGGGCTTATAAAGTCATTTACTGAGATACTCGAAGAGAAGAATCCCACTGATGAACAGAAACGTATAATAGATAATATCAAAAGATCAAACTTAAAGCTTATCGAACTCATTGAGGATGCAGCACATCTTGCAAAACTGGAATCCATGGAAGAAATGGTATTTGTAAGAACGGACATAGGGTCCATACTCAGAGAGGCCAGTGCTAATTTTTCACACGATGTAAAGAATAAATATATTAAACTGGATATGATAGCAGATGCCTCATATCCGGCACTTGCCAACCCCATGATACAGGGTGTTTTTTCCAACCTGCTTTCAAACGCCATCAAATATAGCCCCGAGAACACTAAAATCACCATAAAAGTAGAGGATGCTGGCAACAGATGGAAAGTGAGTGTTGCAGACCAGGGAGATGGCATCCCGGACAAAGATAAAACAGCTGTTTTCGACCGTTTTAACAGATTGCATAAAGAAACGATAAAAGGAAACGGAATCGGCCTCGCAATTGTAAAAAGAATTATGGACCTGCATGGCGAAAGTGTAGGCGTGGTCGATAATCCGGAAGGCAAGGGAAGTATTTTCTGGTTCACATTAAAAAAAGCCCAGGGATGAAAGCTGATTATCTTTTTTGAAATTTCCGCTTCGGAAATAAAAACGGATGTTGCATGTCACCGAAGTTCTGCCTGCATCCATAAAAACAGAAAAAAGGCAAGGGCAGATCACTGCCATTTTCTTTACTTTTTATAGAATGAACTTTCTGCTTATCAGGAAAGCAACAGATACAACAACCAATCCCAGCATTGCGGTGAATCCGGGTGTGCTCTTATCTTCTTCATTTACAGGTTCTTCCGGGTTTTCATCAGCCACTTCCTGCGAAGATGCTCCAGTTTCTTCGCTGGCTGCCATTACTTCATCACCCACGACACTGAATATAGAGAAACCGGGTGTTTCGGCAAAGAAGTAAAGGAATTCATCATCCTCATTTTCCCTGCTGGTAGGCAGTTCTCCCCATTCTCCGTCATTATAACGTGTCATGCGGATAGTGGACACATCGATGTTGTTATCACTTATCCATTCCCGGCTTACTTTGAAACGGATAAGGATGTTGTCAGCGTTGTGGCTTGAGATCGTTCCCTGGCTTCCCACATCGACACTCATAACCTGATAGGAATTTCCGGGTGGTGCTGAGATGCCTTCCGGTCTGTTCGAGAGCATCTGTACCTTTGCGACCACAAGACCTTCGTTATCCTTCGCATCAAAACTTATTCCAAGTACAGGACTTCCGGTGCTGGATAGGTCGTATTGTATGCTAGTGCCACCCATGACGTGGTTTACAGCCGTATGTGTGGAAGTAACACTCTCAGGCGGCTGGCCGGGGCTGACGGATGCACGTATACCTGAATCGGAGCTTCTGGTACTGGCAGATGTTACGGTGATGCAACCTATCTGGGTGCTTACGTTACTATCAACCACATTCGATGCATTGAGACTAACAGTATACGTGCCTGTACTTGTATAGGTGTGTGTTACATTCTGGTCAGTCGAAGTTGCTCCGTCACCGAAATCCCATGCCCATGCAGTCGGACTGTTGGTGGACAGGTCGGTGAAAGTGACAGCAAACGGTGCTGTTCCTGAGGTCGCAGAAGCCGTGAAGTTTGATACCGGAGCAATGGCAACGGTGATGTAATCGGTCCTTGTCAGGGTATCATTGCCGCTTATTGCGTTTATTGCCTTCAGATTGATAGTATAAGTACCTACATCCATGTATGTGTGGGTCGGGTTCTGGAGAGCAGATGCGTTACCGTCACCGAAATCCCAGTACCACGCAGTAGCATTTGTGGACAGGTCGGTGAAGTTCACAGCTAACGGAAGAGCTCCTGAGGTGAAATCGGTACTGAAGTTGGCAACAGGAACAACATCAGTGACAATGGTCTGTGTCAGAGTATCGTTGCCACTTATGTTGTTTATTGCAGTCAGGTTGACAGTATAAGTACCTACATCCGTGTATGTATGCGTCGGGTTCTGGAGAGCAGATACGTTACCGTCGCCGAAATCCCAGTACCATGCAGTAGCATTTGTGGACTGATCAGTGAAACTCACGGCAAGCGGAACTGCACCGGAAGTAACGTTGGATGTGAAACCGGCAACCGGGACATAGGCTGTTGTGATGTAATTGGTTTGCGTGCTGACATTGCTGCCACCAACATTCGTTGCATTAAGGCTTACGTTATAGATGCCTGCAGCGACGTAAGTATGTGCCGGGTTCTGATCTGTAGAGGTGTTACCGTCACCGAAGTTCCATAACCAGGAAGTTGGGGCATTGGTGGAATGATCGGTGAAGTTCACAGCCAGAGGAACAGCACCGGAAGTGACGTTAGCAGTGAAGTTTGCTACCGGAGCAATGGCTGCAGTGATATAGTTACTCTGAGTACTCACATTACTCCCACCCACATTTGTCGCGTTGAGAGTCACATTGTAGGTTCCAACAGATACATAGGTGTGAGTCGGGTTCTGAACGGTTGAGGTGTTACCATCGCCGAAGTCCCAAAGCCACATCGTTGGAGAATTAGTGGACTGATCCGTGAAGTTCACAGCAAGTGGAACAGCACCCGATGTGACATCGGCACTAAATTCAGACACTGGAGCTATAGCAGCAGTAATGTAACTTGCTTGTGTACTTGTGTTGCTGCCACCTACATTTGTTGCATTCAGACTGACATTATAGGTTCCTACAGCAGTATATGTGTGGGTCGGATTCTGGTCTGTAGATGTGTTACCGTCACCGAAATTCCATAACCACGAAATCGGAGCATTGGTGGATTCATCTGTGAAGTTTACAGTCAGAGGTAGAGCACCGGAAGTGACATTGGCACTGAAGTTGGCAACCGGAGCTATGGCGGCAGTGATGTAATTGGTTTGTGTGCAGACGTTGCTGCCACCCACATTCGTTGCATTCAGGCTGACGTTATAGGTGCCTGCTAACACGTAAGTATGTGTAGGGTTCTGATCTGTAGAAGTATTGCCATCACCAAAGTCCCATAACCATGAAATAGGTGTGTTGGTTGAAAGATCGGTGAAATTTACTGAAAGAGGAGCAGTACCTGAAGTGATATTGGCCGTGAAGTTGGCAACTGGCAATGCTGACGTTACAAATGTCTGGTTGTCACAGTAAACTCCTTCACCATCGTAGTTATCCCATGTCTTCACCCTCCAATAATATGTTGTATTCCAATCCAGAGCAGAGCCTGCATAAGAGATATCTGTTGAGGAGGAACTTGTAACCTTACCACTGTCCCACATATCACTTCCACCAGCACTCGTTCCTACCTGAATCTGATAAGCACCCTGCGTGTCATTAACGTCTGAATCGGAGAATGTCCAACTAAATCCCGGAGTCAGGTCGGATATGTTTGTGGGATTTGTCTCCCCTTCAGAAAGAGGGGCTACTGGTGCATTTGGAAGTGTATTTGACACGAAGGATCCAGCCCCTATGAAGACACCTGAATCAAAAATTCCATCCTCCATGTCAGCTATGGCAAATTTCATGTGGTTTAAAGACCCCGGAGTCACATCTGCTATAGCAGTCAATATTATACTGAAACCTGTAAAAGAAGTGTTAAAGGGACCTGCTTCATAATAATCTCCAGTTGTTTCAATGGTGCTGACACTTACACGAGTATTATTAATATCTGGTAACAGAGCAATGTTTGCACCATTTACAAAAAGACCAAATGGATCATCATACATATCATCACCGAACGTTTCTACTGATGCGAAACGATAATTGAAACTAATAGCGGCTTTTTGAGGTATAAAATCAAATTCAAGAACAATGGCATCTGAGCTATTGCCTCCGGCAAGGGCATCTAGATCACTATCCCCAGGTTCCCCATGACTCGTATTTTCAAGATTTGCACCTTCGGGAATATATGAAACATTGCCAGTACTCATCACAACACCCGTATCAAATCCAAGAGTGTCACCATTCGTGAATTTACCAATCGACAAATTTGTACCGGTCATTGTGATGTTAGAAACAACAACAGAACTATTTTCTCCAAGCAATATATTTACTAGATCTTCAGCAGTGACACTGCCATTAAGGTCCTCTACTACTATTGTGTTTGCCTGTCCTATCCCTGGAAACAATGCTAAAAAGACTACAAGTGCAAGAATAATGTGTTTCAATTCAAACCCCTCCCGTGAATTTCTCTGAAGTGTGCTGATGTGGTCAACTGCGATACTTCCGTGTGCAAAATAAATGAGACGGTGAATCTGTTGTCTAATGAGTTAATACATATTCCAGCCAAAGTAGTCTACTCCTGTTGAATGATAGAGATTATAACAAGAAATAACCCACATATAATATCATATGAAGAATATAATAAGTGTTATATATATAACTATTTTGTCTGACTGTTTTAAAATCGCCCCCTGCCAATAAGATACAGATAAAATATATTCTCCCGGATATCCAAATTGAAGATATTCCTGAATCTGTCTTAACATGAAGAAAACAGAAATGCCTCCAATTTTTATTACTGTTCTCTATTTAAGCAGAGCCAGAAATTCATTTTATTTTGCTATATTGTAAAACGAAAAATGCAGAACACTCAATTAGTGTAGATTTCTACTAATTGTGAAGGTAGAGACCCACTGAACGTGATTTCAAAGGTGATTAAGAGAATTGACGGTTATCCTTGTAAGATAACTTTATATATTATAACATAGTACATAGGATTCCGTTGTACAATACAACTGAAGCAGCTCCAATAAACACATAGTTGTACAACAAATCCAATAAAAAAACACACATCAAAGAAGTACAGAAGGAAAAGACCATGCGACAAGTAGCAATATACGGAAAGGGCGGAATAGGCAAGTCAACGACAACACAGAATTTGACAGCAGCACTCGCCACTATGGGAAAAAAGATACTGTTAGTAGGATGCGACCCAAAGGCAGACTCAACAAGAATGCTCCTTGGAGGTCTTAACCAGAAGACAGTACTTGACACACTTAGAAGTGAAGGCGATGAATCTGTTGAACTCGACCAGCTCATTCAACCAGGATTCGGAGGCATAAAGTGTGTAGAATCCGGTGGACCAGAACCTGGTGTCGGTTGTGCAGGAAGAGGAATTATCACATCAATTAACCTGTTGGAAAACCTTGGTGCATACGAAGATGATCTGGATTACGTTTTCTATGACGTACTGGGTGACGTAGTATGTGGTGGTTTTGCAATGCCGATCCGTGAAGGAAAGGCACAGGAGATTTACATAGTTGCCAGTGGAGAACTCATGGCAATCTACGCAGCAAACAACATCTGCAAGGGTATTCAGAAGTACGCAAAGGGCGGCGCACGTCTTGGCGGAATCATCTGTAACAGCAGAAAGGTAGATGGAGAACGCGAACTCCTCGAAGCATTTGCACAGAGGCTTGGAAGCAAGCTCATCCACTTCGTACCAAGAGACAACATTGTACAGCGTGCTGAAATCAACAGAAAGGTAGTTATCGAGTTTGATCCGGATTGTGGACAGGCACAGGAATATCTTACACTTGCCAGTAACATCGAGAACAATGACCTGTTCGTAGTTCCAAAGCCAATGGAAATGGAAGACCTGGAAACAATGATGGTAGAGTTTGGAATTGTTGAACTCTAAATATAATCTGAGGTGAAAAACAATGCAAATGATTCGTGCAATTGTCAGACCGAACAAGGTAACTGATATTGTAGAGGCACTCGAAAAGGACGGCTTTGTATCCCTTACCAAGACCGATGTATTTGGCAGAGGTAAGCAGAGAGGTATACACACAGCTGATGTACAGTTCGATGAACTTCCAAAGACAATGCTCATGCTGGTAGTTGAAAATGAAGACAAGGACAAAGTCCTTGAAATCATCAAGACTTCAGCTCACACAGGAAAGTATGGAGACGGCAAGGTCTTTGTAAACCCAGTAGAAAACACATACACAATACGTACTGGCGAAAGCGGACTTTAAACCCGGAGGGGAATTTCAATGAAGGAAATAACGGCAATTATTCGCATGAACAAGGTGCACAAGACCCTAGATGCACTTTCAGAGTGTGGATACCCTTCTTTCACTGTGGAAAAGGTAATGGGTAGAGGAAAGCAAAGGGGATTATGCTATGAATTCGACCCACCACTTCCTGAGCAGGAAGGAATGTCATCAAAGAACTGCATCCCATTCATTCCAAAGCGCCTGTTCACAATCGTAGTTGATGACAAGGCAGCAGACAGGGTAGTACAGAGGATTATCAACATCAATCAGACAGGCCATGCAGGAGATGGAAAAATCTTCGTAACGGACATACCTGAAGTTTACAGAGTAAGAACAGGAGAAGCCGGAGAGATGACTGTAGGGAGGAATGAAGAATGAGTTCTGAAGTTGAACAGTCACAACACGTCATCGACGAGATGATGAAGATCTATCCAGAGAAGGTCGCAAAGGACAGGAGGCAGCACTTAACTGTCAAGGATTCCTGTTCCGAAGAAAATCACATCGAAGCTAATGCCAAGACAATACCAGGCATAATGACAAACCGCGGTTGTGCCTATGCCGGTGGAAAGGGTGTGGTAATGGGACCTATCAAGGATATGGTTCACATCACACACGGACCAATTGGCTGTGGATATTACACCTGGGGAACCAGGAGAAACATGGCCAAGGCAGAAGATGGCGGCGACAACTATCTGCAATACTGTTTCTCAACCGACATGGGTGAAACTGACATCGTATTCGGTGGTGAGAAGAAACTCAAGGCAGCTATCGATGATGTTGTGAGGATATTCAAGCCAGGAGCAATCTCCATCTGTGCAACATGTCCTGTAGGACTTATCGGTGATGACATCGAAGCAGTCGCTGCAGAAGCGGAGAAGGAACATGGTGTAAAGATAATGTCCCTTCGCTGTGAAGGTTACAGAGGTGTAAGTCAGTCAGCAGGTCACCACATTGCAAGTAATGTTCTTATGGAGCACGTGGTTGGTACCGAGGAACTGGAAAACCCAACACCATTTGACATCAATATCTTCGGTGAATACAACATCGGTGGTGACCTCTGGGAGATCAAGCCACTCTTTGAGAAGATCGGATATCGTATCGTTTCAAGTTTCACAGGAGACGGTTCATACCACGCTCTTGCAAAGGCACACCACGCAAAGCTCAGTATCCTCCTCTGTCACAGGTCAGTTAACTACACTAACCGTATGATGGAAGAAAAGTACGGAGTACCATGGTTAAAGGTCAACTATGTAGGAGTTGAAGGCACAAAGAAGTCACTCAGGAAGATGGCTCAGTTCTTCGATGATGCAGAGCTTACCAGGAAGACAGAAGAGATCATAGAAGAGGAAATGGCAAAGATCCAGCCAGAGCTTGAAAAGTACAGGAACAAACTCAAGGGCAAGACAGCATTCATCTACTCCGGCGGATCCAGATCACACCACTACCAGAATCTCTTTGAAGATCTTGGTATGAAGGTTCTTGTTGCGGGATACCAGTTTGCTCACCGTGATGACTATGAAGGAAGACAGATCCTTGACGGTCTGAAGGAAAAGGCATCCAGCGGAATCCTTGAAGATCTTCACTACGAGATGGAAGAAGGATTTGAACCTGCCATCAGTCCTGAACGCATGAAGGAACTCAAGGAAAAGCTTGGCCTGATGTCCTATGAAGGCATGATGCCGGAAATGAAGGATGGTACCATTGCTGTAGATGACCTCAACCACTACGAAACAGAATTCCTCATCAAGGAACTCAAGCCAGACCTGTTCTGTTCAGGTATCAAGGACAAGTACATGGCACAGAAGATGGGAATTCCATCCAGGCAGATCCACTCCTACGACTACAGCGGACGTTACACCGGCTTCTCAGGTGTACTTAACTTCGCAAGGGATGTTGATATGGCAGTGAACAACCCAAGCTGGAAGCTCATAAAGACCCCATGGAAGGCAGAGTAAGGGAGGGAGAAAAATGTTAGATTATACACCAAAGGAAGAAGTTCAAAGAAATGCATTGGTGGTCAATCCTGCCAAGATATGCCAGCCTATTGGCGCATCATATGCTGCTATGGGTATACACAACTGTATGCCCCACAGCCACGGATCCCAGGGATGTCTTTCATACCTGAGAATGTGTCTTACAAGACACTTCAGGGAACAAACCGTAGGAACTACCAGTAGTTTCTATGAAGGGACCGCCGTTTTCGGTGGTGCATCCAATCTTAAGAAGTCACTGGGCAATATTGAGGCAGTATACACACCAGAAGTCGTTGCAATTCACACAACATGTCTTTCAGAGACAATTGGTGATGATGTAAACCAGATCATTGAAGACGTAAAGATGGAAGAGCTCATTGACCCTTCTATCAAGCTCTGTGCTGCATCAACTCCAAGTTATGTGGGTTCCCACGTAACAGGCTATGACAATATGGTAAAGTCATTCGTTACAACCTTCGCCACAAAGACAAAGCCGAATGGTAAGCTTAACCTGATCCCAGGTTTTGTGGACCCTGGAGACATACGCGAGATGAAGAGGATACTCTCCATCATGAAGATTCCAGCTATCGTATTCCCTGACCAGACAGATGTGTTCGATGCCGGAATTACCGGAGAGGGAGGACTCTTTGCAAAGGGCGGTACACCAATAGGAGATGTTGAGGACAGCGCAAACTCAATGGGAACGATTGCACTCTGTGGAATGGCAGGAGGCGCAGCAGCAACAGTATTCCAGAACAAGTTCAAGATGCCAGTACAGATAGGACCTGTACCAATAGGTGTTCGTTACACTGACAGGTTCATCATGAAGGCAGCAGAACTTGCAAATGTCCCGATCCCACCGGAACTGGAACACGAGAGATCAAGAGTCGTTGACATGATGACAGATGCTCATGCACACTTCTATGGAAAGAAGGTAGCCATATTCGGTGACTGTGACATAATAGAAGGTCTGACAAGCCTGGTGCTTGAAATGGGAATGGAACCAGTTGTGGTTCTCTCCGGTTCAGTAAGCAAGGCTTTCGAAGAAAGAGTTTCAGAAATGGTTCACCCACTGTACCCTGATTCACAGATTCTAACCGGAGCAGATCTTTTCACACTCCACCAGATCATAAAGAACGAGCCTGTAGACATGCTGATCGGTAACACCTATGGAAAGTACATAGCACTTGCTGAAGATATTCCACTGATCAGAGTCGGCTTCCCAATCATGGACAGGGCAAACCTGCACCACTTCCCTGTCATGGGATACGCAGGAGCAGCTCGCATGATCGAGTGGATAGGAAACACATTCTTGGACATTAAGGACAAGACGGTTCCTGAAGAAGAACTTGAGGTCGTTCAATAACGACCTCATTATATATTTTCGGAGTGAGAACATGCCAGACAGTACAAACGTGATTAACACGTTGGACGAAAGACAGCCATACATAACCCTTAAGCAGGCAAAGAAGAGCAGCGAACTAGCATGCGATAATACATCCATCGCCGGTTCAATGAGCCAGAGAGCCTGTGTTTATTCAGGTGCTCGCGTGGCATTAAATCCTGTGACCGATGCAGTACACCTCGTACACGGTCCAATCGGATGCGCAAGTTACACCTGGGATATCAGGGGTAGCCTGTCAAGTGACAAGGAAACGTTCCGTACCAGTTTTTCAACTGATATGAAGGAACTTGACGTCGTATTTGGCGGCGAGAAAAAACTCTCAAAGAGCATCGACGAGATCGTCGAGTTATACAAGCCCCCAGTCATCTTTGTCTATTCAACCTGTATTGTCGGTATCATCGGAGATGATCTCGAAGCTGTTTGTAAGGAAGCAAGTGAAAGGGTAGGAATCCCTGTTATACCTGTAAAGTCAGAAGGCTTCAAGGGAACAAAGTCCGATGGATATAAGGCAGCATGCAATGCACTTATGCAGATCATCGGGACAAAGGAACCCGAAATAACCTCAGAATACAGGATCAATATATTTGGCGACTACAATGTAGCAGGAGACGTCTGGCTGGTAAAGCCCCTCTTTGAAAAGATGGGAATACAGGTCATCACTTCTATGACAGGAGATGCAACAGTAGATACTATCTCAAAGTCACACGGAGCCCACTTGAATTTAGTGCAATGTTCAGGTTCCATGACATACCTTGCAAAGTGGATGATGAAGGAGTATGGAATTCCTTTCACCAAGGTGAGTTATTTTGGAATAGAGGATCTTGCAATTGCACTTAGAACAACAGCTGAGTTCTTTGGTTCCGAAGAAATGATGAGAATCGCTGAAGAGATCATTGAAAAGGAAACAGCAAGAATAATGCCCGAGATCCAGGCAATCCGAAACCGGGTTCAGGGAAAGACTGCAGCAATTTACATGGGCGGTGCTGCCAAGGCACTTACACTCATAAAGGGCTTCCGGGAACTTGGAATGGAAGTCGTTATAATAGGTACACAGACTGGAAAGCGGGATGACTACAAGCAGATAAGTTACCAGGTAAAGGACGGAACGGTCATTGTAGATGATGCAAACCCGCTGGAACTTGCCGACCTTCTTGTTAACCAGAAGGCAGACCTGATGGTAGCAGGTGTCAAGGAAAGATTCCTGGCGTATAAGCTTGGAGTCTCTTTCTGTGATTTCAATCATGACAGAGTCATTGAGTTCGAGGGATATGACGGGTTCCTGAACTTCGCAAGGGAAATTGACACTTCAATAAACAGTCCTGTGTGGGGATATGTAGGAAGCAAGCTGGGAGCCGGAACTACGCAAACAAAGGACACCAGCAAGTCTGCTGAACAAAACACAGCAGAATCCAAGAAGCTTGTAGGGGAGAGAAGAAATATGCATGGTATTAACATAATTACATCACAGGAGTCTGTGGCATGAGTCAGCGTAACTATACCACGGTCAACCCCTGTATAATGTGCCAGCCCATCGGCAGCGTAATGGCATTTAAGGGAATAGAGGACTCAATGGTCCTGCTACACGGTTCCCAGGGTTGCAGTACATATATGAGACTGCACCTTGCACACCACTTCAGGGAACCTGTGGACATAGCTTCAAGCTCACTTAGTGAGAAGGGCGCAGTCTACGGTGGAAGCGAGAACCTGAAGAAAGCACTCAAGAACATAATATCACGCTATGATCCGAAGGTCATCGGTGTTTCAACCACATGTCTTGCCGAGACCATCGGTGATGATATTTCCCGTATAATCAGTGAATTCAGGGAAGAGGAAAACATTGGCGATGAAAGGATCATCATCCCTGTGCCAACACCCAGCTATGAAGAAAGCCACAACAGTGGATACATCAAGGCTGTAGAGGCCATTGTCAGGACTTTCACACTGGAAGATTCCAAGAAGGAAATATTCAATAATAAGCTCAATGTCGTGCTTTCAGAGAATATATCTCCCGAAGATACAAGGGAAATGAAGCACCTTTTCACCAGTATCGTAGGACATAATTCATTCATACTTCTGCCTGACATCTCAGAGACTTTTGATGCACCTATGACCGGAGATCTTCACAAGATTCCTCTTGGCGGAACAACACACTCTGATATCGCAGACATGAAGAACAGTGCAGCAACCATTGGACTGGGAATCACAAACGATAACAGGGCAGTCAATTATCTCGAACAGACATTTGACATCCCCTCACAAAATTTACCACTTCCAATTGGACTTGAATACACTGACAAGGTGCTGAATGCATTAGCAGAGATATCCGGGATGGAAATACCTGATGAGTTCCAGAAAGAAAGAGGCAGACTGATCGATGCCATGGTAGATGCTCACAAATATGTTTATGGTACAAAGGTTGCTATCTACGGAGACCCTAACAATGTGCTTGGAATGCTGTCCCTTGTACTTGAGAACGGAATGCACCCAATACTGGTGGTTGCTTCCAGTAAGTCACCACGTTTTGCAGAACATGCCATGGAAAGGGTCAACCAGGTAAAGCCTGACTGTGATGTCACGATCCTTGAGGATGTGGACTTTGATACTTTCAATGACGCTGTCAGAAAGGCAAAGCCTCAGATGCTCATTGGAAACTCCAATGGGAAGTACATTGCAAAGGATATGAATATACCATTGATAAGATTCGGATTCCCTATACACGACAGGGTCGGTGCCCAGAGGATACTGACACTTGGATATAAGGGAGCAATGCGCATGCTTGACAGGATAACCAATACTATCCTGGATGTTCAGGACATTGAAATGGCTGCGAAATGGTCTGACCCGGAAAGCTATGTTCCGCTCAGCGAAAGTAGCTTTCACTCCGCAGAAGCGTGAGGACGATACAAAAGATGTGTGAATAAAATTTGGCAAATTTCTGATAAAGAAACGCCAAATTCAATTCTTTTTTTAAATTTAAACTTTTAGATCCAGAGCGGTGCGTCAATACCAATCTAATGTGAACACCATATCAGTAAATCCAGACAACCCGGGGTTCCTTCTTAGGTGGTTCTTCCGTTTCCCTCAATTCATAACCGAATACGATAGGTGCAATCACCCTGTAATCAGGAGTTATTCCAAGTTCATCCAGCAGTTCAGCACTTTCCTGCACAAAACATGCAGAACCTATCCAGCAACTGCCAATTCCCATTGAATGGGCTGCAAGCATCATATTCTCAGCACAAAGAGAACAATCATAGTCTGCAGTCATACCTGCATTATTACCAAGAACAATTACAAGTACTGGAGCATCATAGAAAATATTGAATTCTTCCATGGATAGATACTTTTTGAATTCTTCTATCGTTTCACCGGTAGCCTCTTCCAGCTTTGCCAGAAGACGTGGTTTACAGTGATCCGAGATACGCGTCATCATTTCACGGTTCTTAATAACAACAAAGAACCATGGCTGACTATTAAAACCGGATGGTGCATGAATACCAGCATCAATTATTTTCTTGATGTCGTCATCACTTACATCCCTGTCAGCGAACTCGCGAACACTTCTTCGTGTCTTTATATTTTCAATTACACAATTCTCTTCCACTCCCATTGTAAACACTCCTTATTTTTTTGATTCGAGGAACTCTTTCAGCGATATCTGCATAAGCTTGTCCGGGTCTTCAACATCCTTGTGGACATAAAGGCCACACCAGCAACGCTTCATAGCATCATAGTGCTCCCTGTGAAAAGGTATGCAGGGACATACAAGTTTCATATCATATTCTCTTTCACCTGTCAGACCCTGGCAGGGGCAAAAAGGACTGCCTTTTTCCTTCTCTAGATTGACCTCCTGCTCAAGCAGGAAATCAACCAATTCCTCATCGGGACTGAATTTGTAACCCAACGGATCCACAACCTTTGAGAACATCGTCCTGAGCTGTTCTTTTCGCTTTTCAGTATCCATTTGAAATCATAACCCCAGTAATTTAGAATACTTATCCGGGTTGTACCCTACAACCACATCCTCATCTATTTTCACAAATGGAAACGACATTTCCGAACCATGTGCTTTACAATCTGCACTGATAGCTTTTTTAGTACTATCATCGGCCTTATCATAATCTATATACTCAAATGGAATATCATGTTCCCTGAAGAACTTCTTTGCCCTCATACACCAGGGACAGGTACTGAGGGTGTACATCACAACTTTCTTCATTTGCCTGCACCTTCCAGATTTACAAAAACACTGCCTTCCATAACTTTAGTCTCATAGATGGGAACCTTGATCTCTCTTGCATCAAGGAATTCACCATTGCGAATATCAAATTTCCAGTCATGACAGCCACATTTGATCATATAATCTTCCAGAGTACCTTTTGACAAAGGGCATTCCATATGAGGACACTTATTGGACATCGCAAAAAACACACCGTCTTTTCTGAGAAGAAGCACCCTGTTACCTTCAAGTAACAATGGTTTTTTCTCACCGTCGGCGAGTTCATCTTCCTTAATTGCAAATATCCATCTACTTTCCTGATTCATAGACATATTCCTGCTGCATATCATGTAAGAACGGATATCTTACCGTCCTTTACCTGTGTTTCATACACATTGATCCTGATCTTATCGGACGCTACATACGCCCCGGTACGAATATCAAAGGTCCAGCTGTGACAGGGACATTTGATAGAATAGTCCTGCAGAATACCAGCCTGAAGAGGGCAGTTCATATGCGGACACCGGTTATCAAGAGCAAACAATTCACCATCCTTGCGGATCAGAATTATTTGTTTATCCCCAATACCTACCGGTTTTATTTTACCTTCTTTAACTTCATTATCATTTGCAGCGATTACCCACGAAGTCATTTCAGCCTCCTTACTGGAACAAATATATCAAAGAAGAATGAGAATTTCACCATCTTCTACCTTGTTCTCATAGAGTTCAAGAGCTTCATCCTTATCCCCGAGATATTTACCGGACCTTATGTCATATTCCCAGCCGTGGCACGCACACTTAAGGACAAACTCATCACTGAAAGTTCCCTTGGAAAGACGGCATCCCATGTGCTTACACTTACCAAAAAGCGAATAGATCACTCCACCTTTTCTTATAAGGAGAATGGGTGTTCCCTTTACCCTGACAAATTCCATTCCTCCCTCTTTCAGGTCACTGTCATTGAGTGCAAAAAACCAGGATTCTTCTGACATACGTACCCTCCCATAAATATCAGGGATTCAAAAATATAAATAGTTGTCGTGAAATAGAATATGTAGCAAGCTTATGCATTGCTACTTCTGTGCTGGAAATATCGATACTCCCTCCAGACAAGGAACATACTTATTGTAGCAGCCATGAAGTCTGCGATCGGAAATGCCATCCATACGCCTGAAAGGTCGAAATAGTATGGAAGAAGGATCACAAGTGGTATCAGGAACAATATCTGACGGGACATTGACAGGAAAAAGGATGGCCTTGCTTTGCCTAATGATTGGAACAGTGTCGTTCCAATTATATTCATACCTATCAGAGGACTTGCCAGGACCATTATTCTGAGAGCTGATGCACCACTGCTGATAAGATCCGCATCGCTGCTGAACATACTGAAGAATGTGACCGGAAATGCCGACAGCAGGACCAGGCCTACAAGTCCGAAAAAGGTTGTGATCATCAATGATGTCCTGACGGATTCATTCACCCTCGCATAGTTCTCTGCTCCATAATTATAGCCAACTATTGGCTGGAGACCGTGAGATATACCTATGATAGGCATGAGGATCAACATTATCAGTTTTATCGCGACACCAAATACGGCTATTGAAAGGTCTCCCCCATAGATAACAAGTACGTTGTTCAGCACCAGTATCATAAAACTGTTAGATGCACCCATCACAAAGGAACCAAAGCCTATCACTGTTATCTCTTTGATCAGATCGAATTTTGGAACAAAATTTGCCAGTTCCAGCTTGAGTGGACTTTTTCCGCTTATGTAGTAATATAACAGGTAGAGAGTTCCCGCAAGCTGTGCAAGTACGGTTGCAAGGGCTGCACCCTTTACACCCATTCCGAATCCGAACATCAGTATCGCATCAAGGAAGATATTCAATACTCCTGAAAATACCATGTTGTTCATGGCGATCTTTGAATTACCTTCGGCCCTTACGAGATTGTTCAACACGAAACCAAAAGTGAAGGCAAGTGTTCCCTGCAGGATAACAACAGCATATTCCTTTGCATAGAGAAGATTATCCACAGTGGCACCAAACATGTTCAGTACTGTGTCGATGTTGAAAAAGAAGAGTAGCTGAAAAATGATACTAAGTATCAGTGTATAAGCAAAGACGTTCCCAAGTGTCCTCTCAGCCTTTTTGACATCCCCGGAACCAAGCATTCTGGAAATTACCGAGGATCCGCCTACCCCTATGCCGATGGAGATTGCGATCATGAGCATCTGCAGAGGAAAAGCAACAGCAACTCCTGCAATTCCAAGGACGCTCTGGTCACCCAGTGCCCTTCCTACGAAAAAAGTATCCACCAGATTATAGAATGCCTGTACAAGAAGTCCTATTATAGCAGGTGTTGCCATTTTCCATAATAGCTTGTTGATACTTTCAGTACCTAGAAACTCACTTTTGTTATTCATGATGTTATTCCGATATCAAATGCCAGTTTGTTTTTTATTCTCGGACCTTCTGTCAAATTCTATAAGGGTATCTCTGCCTTTGTCCAGAAGTTTCCTGAAAATGGCTTCCTCTTCCTCTGTGAATTCTGAGAGGAGGATCTGGTTCCACTCGTAGAGGGTTTTATTGATCAGTGGAATTATCCCCCTGCCTTTATCCGAGATGAAAACACGGTATATTCGTCTGTCATCCTCATCCCTCTCACGACAGACATAACCTTCCTTTTCAAGAGCCACTATGGCTCGTGTTGCAGTAGCTTTGCTCAACTTGAGATATCGTGCAAGGCTTTCCTGTGAGCAGCCATCTTTATGTGAAAGTGTCAGCAGGAATGCAAACATTGGACCTTTCAGGTTGTATGATTCAAGCGCGTTCTCAATGTAAAAGTGATTATGCGAAAAGATGAAACCTATCTTCGCGCCAATCCTCTCAGATTGTTTCATAGATACTCCTTTATTATAAATGGTTTCATGTGAAACTAGATAGTTTAACGTGAAACTGATATATAAAGGCAATGGGAAATAACTCAAAAATGAAAAAGAGCGGAGAAGAAAGAAATTAGGGATCAATAACTGTAAGGTACCTAATCCCCAGTTATCAGGTGCATCTTCGGTTCCTGAAATTACATCAATGAAGCACTCATCATTGTAAAAATTAGCCATATGAAGCGTTTTACAGCTTCACATGGACCAAACCAATTCCTTTCAGGAGAGGAACTTTATTCGTATCTCAGTGCATCCACTGGCTTCATCTTCGATGCATTGTATGCAGGAATTACACCCGACAGCACACCTATAATCACTGCAATGGAGATTCCCATTAGCATGAGGTCAGGAGCTATCGTAGAACCCATGGATGAACGCATCATGGAAATTCCCAGGTACGGAAGCAGGGATGTCAATACAAGACTCAGCACTATACCGAGCACACCTCCTACAAAACCCACCAGTGCTGAGTTAAACAGGAATATCATCAGAATATCCTTGTTCTTGGCACCAATGGCCTTCATAGTACCGATCTCCTTGGTCTTTTCCATCACAGAGGTGAACATTGTATTGGCAATACCCACTGAACCTACAACAAGTGATACACCTGCTATGGCTCCCAGGAAGATTGTCATGGATTCCATCATCTCACTGGCGGATTCTGCCTGTGACAGTGAGTCTGAGACGCTGAAGTCCCTGTCATCCTCGTTGGCAATGTGCCTGGATATCATGAGCTTCTCTTCGATCTCATCCACTACTGTCTCGACGTTGTCGACATCATCTACCTTTACAACGATCCTGTCGTATACATCCTGTTCTGCATCGTCTATGATACCTACTGCTGAGTCTATCGGCATGATGATCGCATTGTCACTTTCACCGTCTGCCAGGATACCTACTACTCTGTAGGATTTACCCTCGATAGCAAGCACACGGTTCAGGCCGATCTCCTGATCGTACATGTCGTGGGCAATTCCGTAACCAATGACCACTACATTATTGTCGGTGGCTTCCAGCAACCTGCCGGATTCAACTTCATATGTTACAGTATACTGCCATACCTGAGGATCGACACCTGTAACGGAAAGGTCAGCAGTCTCACCCATGAAATAAACTTCCAGATCACTACCGGATATCTGACCATATATGTAGTCGATATTCTCGACCAGTTTTATCGCCATGATATCCTTATCCGTCAGTTCTGCATCATCTGAGGAAGAGCTGCTGCCGCCCATGCCAGGAGGACCGCCGCCGCCAAAGCCTGAAGTAGCCCTGGTATAACCGGGACTGACCTGGACCAATGTAAGATCCATGTCAGCAAACCTTTCTTCCATATCTGCAGACATGCTATCACTCAGCGCCATGATGGTTACTACTGAACCTACACCAATGACGATACCTATTATAGTGAGCCAGCTTCTGATCTTACTATGAACCAGGATGTTTGTAGCAAGCTTTAGATAGGTACGTCGTCTCATCTCTTTTCCTTCTTCAAGATCTTACCTTTAAGGTTCTTAATCTCAACACTCAGAGGTTCATAGGTACCTGCTTTCATCATTTTCTTTTTTCTGTAGTTCAATCCTGCAACTACAACTATCAGGAGTGCAGCACCATACAACAGGAAACTGTTACCGGATGAAGAGCTTTGATCTCCGGGTCCTCCTGCACCTGCTACCATTGTTCCTCTGGTCAATTCTTCTATCTGAACAGCCTTCTCAATTGAAATCCTCTGGCCGGTGGAGTCTGTGTATTCGATAAGAACGAGAAGCTCATTTTTAGCTTCCATCTCTTCCTGCATGGCTTCCATGTCCTCTTCTGTCATTTCAGAAGGTCCAGCCTGAGCTGTACCGGTTGAATCCTCAGACATTGATGGCATTGTATTGATCTGGGATATGGAGAATGAAGTGATGGTATAGTCACCTTTCTCAAGGTTACCGACTATTGTAGAGGTACTTCCTGTAGCCTGGAAATTGTCCTGCTCAGGTATTGACACCTTAACAGAGTATGCCTCATTGTTGCCTACATTCGCGAGTGAAAGGGACACTTCACCTTCATCGCTTTCCGAGTAGCTCAAATCGAAGTCTGTGGTACCTCCCACAAACAGACCGGCTTTTGTCTCGATAGTGTTGGTGTTTGAATCATAATCCTCAAATTCCAGGGTAATGTCAAGCTGATACAATCCCGGATCTGCATTCACATCTGCCATTACAGAGTATGCTATTGTTGCTGATTCTCCAACTCCCAGATAACTTATGTACTTGGTATTAGATGAGAATACAGGCAGTATCACACCAGTTGACTCATCCCATGAAACAGCCATGTTCTTGAGTGGGGAACTGCCAGTGTTAGTTATAACGAACTCCATTGGTTCCACAGTTGCAACATCGATATTGGATTCACTTATGGTGACGACCTGTGCATACTCTTTACCCTGTATATCTATGGTTACTCTTGTCGATATACTTGAATCGGTATCACTGTCGCTGACAACTATATCTACATCATAGCTGTCCTCTGCAACGTCAGCATCAACCTTCATTTTGAATTTTACAAGGGTTGCATCGTCATCGTCCTGACGGGCTTCCAGGAATGAAATTTTTTTGCTAAGGGATTCACCGGATATCGCAGTAAATGGGTATTCCGGGTCAATTGAAACCACTATGTCTGTGAGATCCTTGCTTCCTACATTCTGGACACTGACAGTAAGCTCTACTGTTTCACCAGGTCTTGCAGGACTTGGACTCTGGGTCATCAGATCAACCTGTACACCGGATACGCTGGCAGAGATATCTGCCGATGCTGCGGTTATAGGCAGGATCAATACTAACATCAATAATAAAATTAGTCTCATTTTTATCACATTGCTTCACGATTCTTAATCTCTATACTGTCGACCATTCCATCTTTGATATGAACCACACGATCTGCATATTTTGTAAGCTCGGGGTCGTGGGTGATCATTATGATAGTTTTACCCTCGTTTTTATGAAGGTCACTTAAAAATTCAAGTATGTAATTTCCTGTTTCACTGTCCAGATTCCCTGTTGGCTCATCTGCAAGGATGACCTTTGGATCAACTGCAAGAGATCGTGCTATTGCGACCCTTTGCCTTTGGCCTCCGGATAATTGAGAAGGAAGATTGTATTTTTTCTCAGAAAGGCTTACTATTTTGAGGAGTTTTTCTGCCCGCTTCCATGAATCATCAGGGTCAAATTCCTGAAATTCAAGAGGAAGCATCACATTTTCAATCGTGTTTAAAGTTGGGATCAGATTGAATTGCTGGAAAATGAAACCGATTAGCTGTCCCCTTATCTGAGCCAGCTCTGATTCCGGCATTTTGGCAATATCCCTGTTATTAAGTTCTACAACACCCTTGCTAGGAATATCCAGACATCCCAGCAGATTCATCATTGTACTCTTACCGCTTCCACTGGGTCCGAGTATAACGACAAATTCACCGTGGAGAATCTCCAGATCGACACTCTTCAATGCCGCAAATTCGACCTCTCCCATCTTGTATATCTTCCACACATCAGTAAGACGCATGAGAGTATCCGGTTCACCGTTTGATGGTTTTTTGTTTAGGTTATTAAGATTCTCTTCCATGATTTCCTCAATATTCTATTCCCGAATAATTTAGAGATTATACTATAATGATAAGACAATAGAAATCTGCATAAATCCGATATTCATGCCTGTTTACAATCCCCTCAGGACTTCTTTTTCACCCATTGGAGATATGTTTAACAACCGACCAATCTGTTCCTGACTCAGTTTACCAGACAATGAGGAGAAAATATACCCTGAACCAGGTTGATTCTTCTGATCCATTTTTGAATTATAGACATCGAATCCTGCGGGTTTAACCTGTGTATCATTTGTATCTTTCATTTTTGTTCTCCATATTCGAATAAGAGACACCCTACGGATAGGTGATAGGTGTCTCTTAGACGAGGGGTTGTTGGTTGTTGGTACGTTGGTGACACCAGGCTGGATGTGGTTGGGGGGTTAGGTGCCACCTCGTTTGGGTGGTACCCACCAGGAATATTAACTGGCAGGCAATCCATCAATTAGCCAGTTTTAAATAAAAGCATACTTACCTCAAAAAGGTAAAAAATGAGCAAAAATAGAAAAATAAAGCTTTATAGAGACTCCAATAACAATAATATAGTTTATAGGATGTCTAAAAGCTTATCTAAAATAGAATAGTAGTAAAATAAGTTTTTAAAGACATAAATAGAACTATCACAGACAAGATATAGTTTGTTTTGTGGAAAAGAGGGTGTGGGGAAAATACCGTGATTTAAATTTAAAGAGGATAATTACTCGTCCGATTCCACCAGGAAAAGGACATTTCCACGCCCTTTCTTAAACTTCTGGATCTTACCCCTCTTCTCTAGGTCAAGAAGCATGAGACTTACCTTGCCTTCAGAGTACTTCAGACGCTTACGCATATCTTTCTGCGTCATCCGCCCGCCCTGGCTCTTTAAAATATCCAGAATCTCCTGAAGATCAGCAGGTACGGGTTCATCGGAATTGATTGGAACATTCACCGGTTTCTTTTCGGACTCTTTTGGAGGGAGGGTTACAGGTTCATCCAACGTTTCAGTTATTATGTCTTCCCCGTCTTCTTCTAATGCCATATCCTGCACTTCTTCTTTGGTTGGCTCGGCAGCATCTTCTGCAACCACATGAAACATATGAGAAGTTTCATCATCTTTTTCTTCTTCCTTTATTGTCTTCAATGCCGGAGATCTTTGAGGCCTCTGTTTCATCTGATATGCCAGCAGGATCAAAAGAACAATAACAACAAATATAGAGCCATAAATAAGTGAACTTGCATTGGCCACCTGTGACGATGATTCACTTTCGACATCTGAGACAGAAGAAGTTGTATCATCTGAGCTGGAATAAGAAGGCAACAACAGCAGGTCCAGAACATAACTGCCTTCATCTGAAACTGTAATTATGTCTTCTGCATAGTAGGTTAGCTGATCATCTTCATAATAACTTGCAGTGATGTGATACGTACCTTTTGACAATTCGAAAGAGTAAACACCGTACTTGGCCACCATTGACTGGGCAGGAGTGGAATTTACCTCGATTATTGCGTTGTCAAGGGGTTCGAATGTGCTCCATTCATAAGCCACACCGTGTACAGTTGCAATACCTGAAGCTCCGGCAAGTCCTGATAAAAGCAGGATAATAGCAATACAACCGATGCAGGATATTACTCTCATGTCACGCAACCCTATTACTTCTGGTAAATCAATCACTCTCAAATATTGACTTTATCCAGACACTTTCGTTTTCTTTAAAGGTACCATAATCTAAATAATAAGTTCCGTTTCCAACAAGCTCAGCTTCACCTGTACCTGTTGCTACAAGACTGATGTTATCAGCCATTATTGCAACGGAAAATGATGAACCGGATAAAGACACATTACCTGTAACTTCGACATATGAGACCATTTTTTGCGGCATTATCAAGTCAGGAGCTTCACCCCTTTCAGGTATGACTTCCTGCTTATAGTCATGCTCCATATCTATTGCTAAATCTTTTGCAAAATCAATTACAGAGAACTTTCCATCAGACAGGAAAAAGCTAACATCAATATCCCCGGCCAATATGGCTACACCGCTACCTTCAGCCACCAGGCTGCTATTATCAGATATGCTTACCGGACCGGTAAGATATGTTTTTACCTTATCGAATATGGGTTTAAGTTCTGAATTTGCACGAACTATATTTTCTCTTGATAATTCGAGATATTGCTGCTCATCTGAGCTTACTGATGAATTTTCCGCCAGTGAAAGATATTTTTTGGCATCTGATACAAGAAAAGCGTAATTGTCCACCATCTGTTCTAGTTCTCCGGTATCTTTACCTTCCTTATTCAGACGTGCAATAGCACCATCCAGACGTTTTATCATTTCCTCTGACTTCTCAATATTATCTGCAAGAAAGACCTTCTCATTAACAGGAGAAGAATACGGAACTATGTACAGAATTACTCTTTCATCCTTATGAGGCTCTTTCATGTCAAAAGGAGGGTTGAAGAATACATCAGATTGTTCCTGCCTTTCATCAGGATATTGTTGCATATCCACCGAATCCGTCATGCCAGAAATAACAATAAGAAGCATGAGGAATATCAACAATATGAGAGGCATCTTTTTCATTGAAGATCACATCTTTTTGGGTATAAACAATAATTACGCATGTAAGATTCTACAACAGGTACAGATATTCATGTATCTTAAACGTATTCTTCATTTAATATATTTCATATATATTTAAATACATGCCTATTGCTAAGGAATAAACATATATTTTGATATCAGACTTATATTCCGCAGATGTCCTCGAATTTTGCCATTTATCTGGATCGCAACTATTTATCAATCAATGATAACATTATTTAACTGATAAGTAGCACTTATTATCACTTATATATGATATAAGTATGTATAAATCTACTCTAAAGGAAAATATCCTTTTTTTCTCCAGACATCTGCGGAAAGTCGGCTGCAAAATATGTAATTCTCATGCCACATTACCATGTATGAATATAGATCAATCAATGTCAAACATTGGAGAGATCCATATGCCTTCTTTGTCCATGATGGCGTTATCCAGATAGTAGCTGCCATTGCCATATAATTCAACTTCCCCGTTACCTTTTACATAAAGACTTACATCATCGCTCATGATAGCAACAGTAAACTCTGAACCGGAAAGGGTTACATTACCCTGCACATCAACATATGAAAACATCTTTTGTGTTGTTTCGGAGTTGTCTGATGGAATTGCCTTTTCTGACATGATTTCAGGAGTGTATATTTTGTCTGTCAAAATGTCCAGATCTCCTGCAAAATCAACTATTGAAAACTTCCCCATAGCTAAGCTAAAGTCGATATCAAGATCACCTGACAAAATAACAATTCCACTTCCGTTAACATTCAAGCTGTCATTTCCGGATATGCTGACAGGTCCGGGAAGATATGTCTGCATTTCATCGAAAATACCTTTGAGCTCAGAATTTGCAAGAATTATCTTGTCTCTTGATAACACAAGATAGTTATGTTCATCTGAAAGGGAGGAAGAGGTATCAGCCTTTGAAAGATAGTCTTTGGCCTCGGATACGAGCAAAGCATAGCTGTCAACCATCTGTTCAAGCTCCTGAACATCGTTACCTTCTTCTTTCAGTCGCACAACCGTACTATTAAGACGTGCTACCATTTCATCTGATTTTTTGATGTTGTCTGCAAGAAAAGAGCTTTCATCTTTAGGGGCAGCTTTGTCACCTGATCTGAGAGATGGACCCCCATCGGATAAGTCCTTGCTGACATAAAGCGGGTGTGAGATAAATAGACCATGGTGTTCCCCATGAACATCAGAATTTCTGGCAGAATCAATAAACCCGGATATCAATACGATAACTATGAGGAACATTATTAGTACAAGTGCCATTTTTTTCATTGGATTTCACACCTCAATAAAATGCTCCCATGTAATTCCATTTCTTATTGTGAATGAACATATTAATACAAACCCTGACGTTTTTCTCATATTACACAGGAAAGAGAGATTTAAATATAAACATACTTTAGCAGGAACAAATATTTCGAAGAAAAACAAAGCAATATAGTAACTTTTCACCCTTTATGAAGCTTTTTGAATGCATGAATTCTTCAATTACATTGTATTGAGAGATTAAATCATTTAAATACAGATTATGCGAGCCATTTACTGATATTATGGCACAATTCCAATACAAGAAAAACAATACTTTCAAATAAAAGATTCTGATTCCCTTTTTTAGCCTATCAGCCCATCATCACAAATACGGCATAATCCGCTTTGTATCAAAAAATGATTTTCAGTATTATTTGACTTGCGACTATGCCGGAAAGTCTCACATCATGGACTGTGGCAGGAAGAAATAGAAGTATTCATTTAAGTTGTTCAAAGGTTGTCCTGGAATCTAAACCTTTATTGAAGCTTTATTTTCAAATTTTAAGCTCTAATTTCACTTCTTTTTGCTAAGTATGCTTATATTTAAGCCTGCCAGTCTTGGGAATGTCAGAAAAGCACTGGTAATTAACCGTCGCTGCATCTGACACACATAATAAAGGAGGAAAGAAAAAGAATGAAACACAGATTCATGAAAGTTCTGGCCTGTCTTTCATTAGTGCTAATGGTGTTCAGTGCTGTGACACCAGGAGCCTTTGCTGATGAAACAGGAACCACATATACAAAAGAATTCGGCGATCAAAAAATGATGCACACCCCACACGGGAATCCTGAAATGAATGGTAAGGAAGTCATGGATGCACTCGTCTTTGATACTGAAGAAGAAGAGATGGAATTCCTTGTTGAAAGAGAAACAGAATCAATCAACAACAGGATTGAAAGGTTGAATGAAATGCTCGAAAACATTGATGAAATAGCTGATGACAACATCAATGAAGATTCAATCCAGGAGCAGATAACTGAACTCGAAACACTCCTTTCAGATATTGAAAGTGCAACAACACTTGACGAACTCAAGGAAACTCTGGAAGAGTACAGGGAAAGCAATCCACAGCCACGTGGACATGGAGGAGAACGCGGACCTATAAATCCTGATTTTGAGGAAGAAGTGACCGCATAGTAAGAAAAACCGGATTGACTGTGAAATAATTAGTACCACCAACCATGAGATAGGATTACTTATCCTATCTCACAACATAAATCATCAATTTTTAAGGAGTTTTAAGATGAGAAGAGAGATTACCATATCATTCGCGTTATTGATGATACTTTTCAGCACTGCAATACCGGGAGTATATGCCCTGGAAGATGACAGCGGCACGGAAATGCCTGAGATGGATGCTGACCAGATGAAAGAAATGACTCTTGGGATGATAGAAAATAATATTGATTCACTAACCAATCTTCAATCAGAACTTGATGATGAAGAACTGCTGGATTCTGTTGATAGTCTTCTTGAACAGGTTGAATCACTGAAAACAGAACTTGAATCAACTGACGATGAAGAGGCGATATTGGATATAATGGATGAGTTCAGAAGCCTGATGGAAGAGGCACCTGAAGAAGTACGAGAGACATTGATGCAAAACAGTCAGATGGGAGTAGGAGGTCAGAACCCCATGGGCGGAAATATGACCATGATGGAAGGAAATGAAAGTATACGGGCTCCAGAAGGTGATTTCCAGGGAAATGGCAGCACAAACGGTGAAGAACGAATGAATAAACCAACCGATAGCGACGTTACAGGCGACGAAACCACTGATGATGATACATCAGAAGAAAACACAGGACTATTGAGTGGTCTTATCAATATGATAAAGGGACTTTTCTAACTACTTGACTTCACATTACTCCCCTGGTTTACCTGATGGAACATGCTCATTGTTCCAATCATGTTCCCTCTTTTTCTTATTTTGTTATTAGCGACGTTAGCAGCAGATAAATATTTCAGGCCATTATTGTAATAAGGAGTTATTATATATACCATGACAATGATTAACACTGTCAGATTATCCCTATTGGATAATACCAAAAACATTAACATACAATAGAATATGATTACATTCTCACCAGAGCAGGAGAAACGTCATGAAGATCGCAATACTTGGAGGCACAGGTAACATAGGCAAAGGCTTTGCGCTTCGCTGGGGCCAGAAGCATGAAATCATCATAGGTTCCAGGGATCTGGAGAAAGCTGAAGCTGTCGCTGTGGAATACAATGAAGTACTTGAAAAATACGGCCACGTGGCAAGTATAACAGGTACAGACAACAGGACAGCGGCCGAAAAAGCAGATATTGTTGTTGTTGCCATCAGGTATAGTCAGCTTGGGCCTGTTATGGAAATGATTCGCCCCTTCATAGAAAATAAGATCAANNGTATTAAAGGAACATGGTTTCAAGGCCAACATAACAGGCGAGGTCAATGCGAAAGCAGCCTCGGAAGCTGATGTGGTGCTTCTTGCCATCAGGTATGGTCAGATAGCTTCCACTATCGAACAGATCAAACCCGGACTTTCCGGTAAGGTCATCATATCTGTAGTCGTGCCGATGGAAAAGAACATGTGCTACATCAGTCCCGGTGCTAAACACCTGACAGTTCCAATAGAAAGCAAAGAGTTCAATAGCGAGTACTTCTGCTTCTCAATGCCTGAATCCGGAAGTGCTGCACAGGAAATTCAGAAGATGTTACCGGAGAATGCGGAGCTTGTCGCTGCATTCCATACAGTCCCTGCAAAGAAACTGGCAAACCTCGAAATGGAACTTGACTACGATATTGGTGTTTGCGGAAATTCCATGTATTCAAAGGAAATAGTATTTGGTCTTGTAAAGGATATTTCAAATATGAGACCCCTTGATGTCGGACCTCTGGAAACTGCAGCAATGGTCGAAGCCCTCACACCTTTACTGATCAACGTTGCTGCAAGGAACGAAATGAAGGATGTTAGTCTGAAATTCGTTTGAACTTTTTACTTTTTTGCTTTCTTTTTTACCCCATTATTTTTGAATTTCAGATATCACTACTATGGCAATCTATAATTGCATGGAGTTAGATATTCGGAGATAATTTTGCATTGCATGTGCAGAATATAGAGGAAGAATAACAGGCGATTAAATGATAATTTGCAATAAGGAAGACGTTATCAAAGCTATTGAAACAAACAACGTAAAATTCATACGGTTGCAATTTACGGACATACAGGGAATAGTAAAAGATGTTGAGATCCCTGTTACGCAAATTGAAAAAGCTTTGACCACAGGGATATCCTTTGATGGATCATCCATAGAAGGTTTTGTAAGGATAGATGAATCGGACATGGTCTTAAAACCGGATATCAGGACATTTGCAATACTGCCCTGGAACAACGATAAAGGACTGGTCGCAAGAATGATCTGTGACATTTATATGCCAAACGGAAAACCGTTCGAAGCTGATCCCCGTTATGTCCTTAAAAAGGTCATGAAAGAAGCTGAAGAGATGGGATATGAACTCAATGTAGGCCCTGAACTGGAGTTTTTCCTTTTCGAGAAGATAAATGGAAAGGCAACTGTAGTACCTCATGATTATGGAAGGTATTTTGAATTTGCACCTACCGATCTTGCAGAGGATATCAGAAGGGAAATTGTCCTGACCTTGATGGACCTTAACTTCGATATCGAGGCATCACATCACGAGGTAGCTTTCGGGCAGCATGAAATCGATTTCAAATACGGGGATGCACTGACAACGGCAGACAATGTAATGACGTTCAAGTATGTCACCAGGACCATTGCAAAAATGCACGGCCTTCATGCCACCTTTATGCCAAAGCCAATTGCCATTGAAAATGGATCAGGTATGCATGTGAACCTTTCACTTTCAAAGGATGGCGAGAATGCATTCTATGACGAGAACGGAGATATGCAGATCAGTGAAACCGCAAGACAATTCATTGCAGGTGTCCTGAAACACATCAAAGCCATTTCATGCATTGCAAACCCACTTGTAAATTCATACAAGAGACTTATCCCCGGGTATGAGGCACCTGTGTACATCACCTGGTCAGGTGCAAACCGTAGCTCCCTTATCAGGATACCTTCCCCCAGGGGTAAAAGCACAAGGACAGAGCTTAGAAGCCCGGACCCCTCATGTAATCCATACCTGACATTCGCAGCAATCCTTGCAGCAGGTCTGGAAGGAGTAAGGAACAAGATGGACCCCGGAAAGATTATGGATTACAATATCTTTGACCTGACAAAACAGGAACGTGCAGAGAGAGGTATTGAGACACTGCCATCAACCATCAGTGAAAGTGCAGATTATCTTGAGAATGACGAGCTCCTGAAAAGCACTCTTGGAGAACATGTCCATGACAATATACTGAGACTTGCAAGGGCAGAATGGGACGCGTACAGAACGCAGGTCCACGACTGGGAGATACAGCGTTACCTGAACACTATCTGATATATGAACCCTACATATTCAATAGGCGAAACAAGTAAAGCAGATCATCTACAGGTCAGGAGATTCATTGAACTTGTAGATACTGATTTTTATCCTCCCCTGAGTGAAAGGGGAGGAGGCATCTCTGAAAGGGTAGATGCAGGCCTGGACACAACCGAAGCAAATTTCCTTGTTGCCAGGTTAGAAGAAAGGGATTCATTGGATCATACTGACGGAATTGTCGGTATGGTGGGTTATACAAGGAACTGGAAAAGTGATGATAGTGCCTACGTTAATTTTCTTGCAACACACCCGCAACACAGGAACCTGGGGATCAGCAGGGATCTTTGCCTTAGACTTGAGGAGTTTCTGGGAGAACAGAAAATAAAAAGGATCTATCTTTGCACATGGTCCAGTAATCCTGCTGCAATTAAGTTCTATGAGAAACTCGGATATTATGCATATTCTGTTGTTCTCGATGACAGAGGAAGAGGAATAAATACGATATACTACAAAAAGGACATTAGCATAACTATGCAAAACAATAATATACGATTAGATTCTCGATAAGAGAGTCTTTTTCTTAGATTCACTTTCATTGCGGAAATCTTTGCAGGATAACTTCTATCCTCGTGAGCTTTACCCGCTTTGATTGAAAAAAGACAGGACACGAGTGCCTATTGCATGGTTAGAAAGAATAGAGGAAGTGGTAGGCACCGTGTCCATAAACGTGATATTTTCTGTTTTTGGGTTAGTCCTCTGGCATTCGTTCAAGCTTCTTTGAAGAGAGCTTTTCAACCAATTCCAGATTCACATCATTTTCAAGTGACAGTTTTCCATTTCTTACCGCATTGTCGACAAACTGCTTGCCAACAGGGTTGCGTATTATCAGGGTAGTGTAACCCTGGGCACTGCCAATGGAACCCGCCGATATATCTGCATCCAGCGCAGTGAGATCCGTACAGATATGACATCCCGGACGAACACAATCCTCAACTTCTTTCAGTGAGATGATCGTCATGTTTCCGTCTTTCAGGGTGATCTCAAGCTTGCCTTTCACATCAAAGTGCATGATGTCAAGAGGGTCTATCTGGCGCTCTGCAATAAGTTTGTCCTGTACGAGTTTTTCGTAATCGAAGGTTTCTGTACAGAAAAGTCCGACTGCAAGACGTATGTATTTCCTGAATGGACGCAAAAGGTCCATTTCGCTCTTTCGCATCTTACTTACAGCCTGCATGACACATGGAACACCTACAACTGCTATGTTGGTGTATTTCCTGGTAATTACAGCTTCTTTCAGTGAAGCTACCAGAGGAACCCACCAGTTGTAACGGCTTCCTGCATGGTGAACAAGCACTTCAGAGGACGTAATTACAGCAGATGAGGGCCTGAGTGTCCAGGGATCTTCCACAACAGTTACTATTGCATCGATCATTCCCTGCTCCAGGGCATTTGTAAGTATTGCTGTCACAGCTCCACCACTTTGTTTTCTTGGAACGTCGATACCTGCCTGTGCAGACACGATATCTATGTACTCACCGAGAACTTCAGATGATGGTTTGTCGATTCTGGGGCATACTTCATAGCATGCACCACAGGGAACTCCATCATTGACATCCTTACAGTAGCCACTGTTAAGAGGGTGTGTGGAATCCCTTCCGATTTCAAAATAAATGGCATCTGCCGGGCATACAGCTACACATGCACCACATGCTGCGCATTTCCCTGTATCCCAGATTTCTGTCTTAAGATCAAGATAATTTTTACCTGCCATTATGATCACTCCCATGTGTATTTACCTGCAAATGGCCTGCTGCTTGCAGGGATTATTCTTGAATAGTCCGTATCCAGGAATTGAGACGGATCTATGTCAAACCTTTCACAGAAATCTTTGATCACAGGAGTCAGCCTTTCAAGATCATCTTCATTGAACTTAACTTTCTTGGCTCCGACACCGAGTAACTTCTCGTTGACATCACCCCTTATAACGATCTCTCCACCGTGTATTCCACTACCAATGCCACGGTCCTGTATCGTTGGTTCCTCGCCAATTCCAAGAACAAGGATGAGACCGCCGGCCATGTATTCTCCGAGGAATGCATGGGATGTACCACCTATAACCAGTATGGGACGTTTGCCTTCATACTCCTTCATGTGAATGCCGCCACGGTAGCCGATGCTGCCTTTTACAAAGACCTTTCCACCGCGCATACTGTGTGCTACTGCATCACCGGCACTTCCGTGAATTATCAATGAACCGCAATCCATTGTATTTCCGGGGGCATGCTCCGCATTACCGAACACCTCACATTCCGGGCCGCTCATGAACATTCCGAGATCGCCGCCGGGAACACCATTGATGGTGATCTTTGCATCGCCCCTTACTCCATTCCCGATGAAACGCTGCCCCAGAACATTATTGAGCACTATTTCCTTTACACCGGAAGCCACTGCTTCACGGATCATTTTATTCAATGGGGAGTAGTGCATACCTTTTACGTCTATTACTAAAGGATCCACTTCAATCAGGCCCCCACAGATTCTATTTTGAGGACGTCAAGCAGACCCTGGTCAAGCATGTAACCACGCAGACGTTCACGGTTTCCGCGAAGACTCTCAATACTGTTAAGACCGGCTGCACCCATGAGTTCACTTATTTCAAGCGTCCATGCCTTGATAAGGTTTGCAACATGTTCAGAACCTACTTCTGGATCGATACGGTCAACCAGTTCCTGCTTCTGGGTTGCGATACCCCACGGACAGAGTCCGCGATAACAGTTTCCACATACGCGGCATCCCAGTGCTATGAGTGAAGCTGTGCCGATGTAAACTGCATCAGCACCGAGTGCTATAGACTTTGTAATATCAGCACTATTGCGGATACCACCACTTGCTATCAGTGAAACTTCGTTCCTGATACCCTGGTCGTTGAGTTTCTCATCCACAGCAGCAATGGCAGCCTCAATAGGAATACCGACATTGTCCCTGAACACCTTTGGTGCGGCTCCGGTACCACCTTTGAAACCATCAATTACCACTGCATCTGCAGATGATCTTGCCACACCTGCTGCAATTGCAGCTACATTGTGTACTGCAGCAATCTTCACGAAGACCGGCTTTTCCCAGTTTGTAGCCTCTTTGAGACTGCGTACAAGCTGAGCAAGATCTTCTATACTGTAAATATCATGATGAGGAGCCGGGCTAATTGCATCTGAACCCAGGGGGATCATACGAGTACAGGAAACATCTGCACATACTTTCTCTCCTGGAAGGTGACCACCGATACCTGGCTTGGCACCCTGGCCCACCTTGATCTCAATGGCTGCACCGCGTTCAAGATAATCGATATCAACACCAAAACGTCCTGATGCAATCTGGACTATGCTATGGTCCTGATATGGATAGATCGCCTCGTGCATTCCTCCTTCACCGGTACCCATGAATGTTCCTGTCTTTGCCACTGCCTTTGCAAGACTTAACTGTGCATTCAGGCTGATAGCACCATAACTCATGTGACCTATCATTATAGGAGTATCGAGTTTAAGATTTGGAGCAAGCTTTGTTTTAAGATCAATGTCACCATTGTTCTTTGTAAATTCAAGTTTTGCAGGCTTCTTACCAAGATACGTCCTCAGTTCCATTGGCTCTCTGAGAGGATCTATACTTGGATTTGTGACCTGGCATGCATCCAGTACCAGCCTGTCAAATATAATAGGATAATCACGTGCATTACCCATTCCGGCAAGGATGATCTTTCCGGTACGTGCCTGATTTATAACATCTTCACGTGCCTCTGCGGTCCACAGAGGATGACTGCGGTAGTCCACAGGTTTTTCCTGAAGATTGATAGCATCTCTTGGGCACATGGAGATACAGCGGTGACATGCAGTACACTTGCGGGAATCGATGAGGATCTTATCATCTTCGATCCTGTAAACACCATAGGAACAGTTATCGACGCAACGCATACATTTCATGCACTGGTCACGGTCAATACTGATCTTATACTTCAGGGGAACACTTCCAAGGCTCATACTGTAACCCTCCCGATAACCGGTTCGCCTGCTCTTGGCATGTATATTGTCTTTACTTCAGGGTCCATTGTACGTATGGCAGCTTCTTCACTTGATATGTAAAGGCGGGAACCATTCTCTCCTACGATGAGAGGACGTAGCTTTATCCTGTCAGTGAAACCCACTATTCCATCTTTTGTAGCAACAACTATCGCAAAAGGACCGTTCATCAGTGCAGGTCCGTATGTAAGGCGCAATGTGCGCATGAATTCTTCCTGCTTTTCCGGCATATCGTCAATCTCATCCCAGAACGGGGGAGCAAGTGCTGTAACAACTGTTTCAGATGGAAGACCGTGCCTTCTTCCCAGAAGGTCGAAAAGGTAAGCTACAACTTCCGTGTCAGTTAACATGGTACACTGGTAACCATTACTTTCCACATAGCGGCGGTTGGTACCGTAAGAAGTTATCTCGCCATTGTGGACAACTGACCAGTCAAGCAGGTTGAAAGGATGAGCTCCTCCCCACCATCCGGAAGTATTTGTTGGATAGCGGTTGTGTGCAAGCCATATGTAACCCTTGTAGTCCTCTATCCTGTAGAAGTTGGCTACATCCTCAGGCCATCCGGCAGCCTTGAATACACCCAGATCTTTACCGGATGAGAATACCAGAGCACCTTTTACATCTGAATTGATGGTCATCACAAGACGCTTGACATTATCATCGTCAGGATTAGTGGTACCAACCATAAGATCAGTATAAGGTTTGAAGAAATATCTCCAGGGAATATGTTCCTTTTTGAGACCCGGCTGTTCATATGTAGGGATCTCTTCCTGATGGACTATTCTGCCCCATGTTTGCAGTATCTTGTCCACCATGGTTTTTGGTTCTAGCAAATTATCAAAAAATACGTGGATGGCATAGCAATCTGCATAGTCAGGGTATATACCATAAGCTACGTATCCTGCGCCTTCTCCACTTCCTCTTTCATCCATCAGACTCAGGGCTGCCTTTATACTGGAGCCGTCCATTCTGGACATAGTCCGATCGATTACGCCTATAATTCCGCACATGTTGATCACTATAAGTATTTATTATGGGGCTATGAGATAGCATTTACCGGATATAGATTTAACCATGCAAAAATCCATAACGGAAAAGCCCTTGTTGCGTGAACAACTTCTATTCACGTTTTAGCGGCCTGAAAAATGCCGCTTATTTGAAATATGTTATGAGTTGGATATAAACTGAAAGTAAGGGGATTTCCCCTTACAGTATGCTAAGGTAGGTGTCAAGTTCCCACTGGTGAACCTGTGCCTTGTAGTCGTCCCACTGAGCATTCTTTGCTTCGAGATAGTTCTCGAATACGTGGTCGCCAAGTACTCCCTTTACGAATGAACTTCCAGTCATAAGGTCTATAGCTTCCTTCAGGCTACCTGGCAGAGATTCAATGCCTCTTGCTGCCCTGTCCGCTTCGGTGAGCTTGAAAATGTTAACATCTGTTGATGCTGGCACTTCCATTTCATTCTGGATACCGTCAAGACCTGCACTGAGCATTGCTGCAAAGGCGAGGTATGGGTTACATGCAGGGTCAGGACATCTGAGCTCTACCCTTGTACCAAGGCCTCTTGATGCAGGTATCCTGATAAGGGAACTGCGGTTTGATGCAGACCATGTACAGTAGATAGGTGCTTCATACCCAGGTACGAGCCTCTTGTATGAGTTTACAGTTGAGTTGGTAATTGCAGCGAACTCACGAACGTGTGCGAGGAGACCTGCAATGTACTGCTTTGCAACTATTGAAAGCTGGTCAGGAGTTTCTGAGTCGTAGAATGCGTTCTTTCCGTCCATCATGAGGGACTGGTTGGAGTGCATACCTGAACCGTTCACACCATAGAGTGGTTTTGGCATGAAGCTTGCATAGTATCCCATGTGTGCTGCAATTGATTTAACAACATACTTGAAGGTTACAATGTTGTCACATGTGTTCAGCACATCGCCGAATCTGAAGTTGATCTCGTGCTGTGAAGGAGCGACCTCGTGGTGTGATGCTTCAATTTTAAAGCCCATATCTTCAAGAGCGAAGTCAATAGCCCTTCTTACATCCTGTGCCTTGTCAAGAGGTGCGAAATCGAAATATCCACCATTGTCTGTAAGGTTTGTTGTTGGGTGACCTTTCTCATCAAGTTCAAAGAGGAAGAACTCAAGTTCAGGACCAGTGTTCATTGTGTAGCCAAGCTCTGCTGCTTTTGCAACAGCCTGCTTCAGAACATATCTTGGGTCGCCCTCGAAAGGCTTTCCGTTTGGCCTGTATACATCACCAATGATACGAGCAACCGCACCTTCCTTTGGTCTCCATGGGAGTAATCTGAAGGTAGTTGGATCTGGCATGAGGATCATATCGGACTCTTCGATCCTTGTGAATCCTTCAATTGATGAACCATCGAACATTACACCGTTCTCAAATGCACCTTCGAGATCCTCTGCAGGGATTGCCCAGCTTTTGATCATACCCATGGTATCGGTGAATTGGGTTCTTATGAATTTGACATCGTTCTCGGTTACAGCCTGTAACACGTCTTCCTTCGTTACTGGATTTGCTTTTACCATTTTGACTACTCCTCTCTATTCCCTAAGGGGTGTAAGTAACCCATTACCTATTAGGTAATATATAAACATATCTTTTTTTGATGAGGCAATACAACCCACTCTCCAAAGAAAAATAAAACCTGCGAATAGTTAAAACTTGCCTACAAAATAAGATAAAATCACAAAAAATCAGCATTCTGAAAAACACACAAGGATATGAGAGTAATATATACAAGTGACATAATTTTAAAACCGTTTTCTTCAATAAAAACTAAATGAAAGGAAAACGGATGCATATATCTGAGGTTGCCGCAACCTTGCATGAATACTTGCGGGCTTGCCCATAAAATCCACTACTTTGTTGTCAAGTTGCTGACTTTAGAGTCAAATGTCCAATTTTGTAGTTAAAATAAATAGAATAACTCAACCAAACATTGCAAAAATATAATTGATTTAGATATATATATATATACACTGTATTCTCTAATCGGTATTCACGTACCTAATGCAAATAAGCAGGCAGTGAACAAAAATTCCGTCCTGTATTTTTGTTTAGATATATAAATAAGGAGTTAACGACAATGAAATCAAAACTGTCTGCGGATAATAAAACTGAATATTTAAATCGAATCAAAGATGCTATTAAAAACCCATCTTACTCTATATTCGTTATACTGGGATTACCATTCATACTTGCATTACTCGGAGCGTTATTCGACCCATATGCATTACCACTTATACTCATTGGTCCACTTGTCATATTGGCTTGCTATGCCTACTATAGTGGAAATAAATTATCATCTGCAGTATTGGGACTTTTGGCATATCCACTAATGTTCTTTTATGTTGACACCATCAGTGCAATTATAAACTTCCAATTTGAACAATTTAGCAGATATTTTGAATGGACATACATATTTGAGATCATTGATGATTTTTGGAAATATTCACTTGCTCATTCACTAATCGGATTCTTAATCGCATTCAGAAAAAAGCCATATTTGGCTATTGCATTGCTTATCTTTGTACTACATCTCATGGAACTTATTAGCCACATCGACTAAAAATATTGTTACCCCTTCCCGAATAATTATATGGTCCAATTCCTAGTAGTTTTTTGAGTTTACGGTCAAACAGGGCACTTTGTGGTCAGATTACCAATTTTATAGTCAAGGGCACTCTATGAGCAAGCCCAATACTTGCGGAAAGTTTATCATTCTTGCAAAAATACTGAATTTAAGTAAGAGGGATTAGTATATGGAAGAGAAAAACACAGATGATACAGATGTTCTGGACAAAATAAGGAATGTTTCTACCAGTGCACTCAAATGTATGCAATGTGGAATCTGTAGCAGTAGCTGCCCCTCAGGAAGGCACACCAGCCTGAATATACGAAAACTTGTGAAAATCGCAGGTAAATCAATTGATATTCTGAGCAATGAAGAACTCTGGATGTGCACAACCTGCTATAATTGCCAGGAAAGATGCCCGAGAAATATAGACATTGTAGATATATTACTCAATATCAGGGCGATTTCCGTACAGAATGGAAATATTCATCCCGAACACAGAATAGTCTGCGAAATGCTCCTCGAATATGGGCATGCAGTGCCTATTAATAAGCAGAACAGGAACGAAAGGGTGAATCTCGGACTGGAAGAATTGCCCGAGACCGTTCACAAGTATGAGGATGGACTGGAAGAAGTAAAAATCCTGCTTGGTTCATGTGGGTTTGGAAAACTGATAGAACAGACTGAAAGTTGATGGACCGGAATATAAACTATGAAAGAATTATCACTCTTTTTAGGATGCCTTGTGCCCAACAGATACCCGGGAATCGAACTGGCAACTAAATTATGTCTTGCAAAACTGGATATAGACTGCACAGACCTTGCAGGTGCTTCCTGCTGTCCCGCCCCGGGAGTGTTCCAATCATTTGACAGAACAACATGGCTGACACTGGCAAGCCGTAATATAGTACTGTCAGAACAAATGAAAAGGGATATGCTCACTATCTGCAACGGATGTTTTAGCACACTTGCAGATGCAAACCGCAGTATTAAAGAAGATGAGTCTGCAAGGGAAGAAGTCAACAGCCACCTTGTGAAGATAGGAAAGGAAATAAAGGGCGATATTGATGTCCGGCACATTATAGAGTACCTGTACGAAGAATACGGACCTCAAAAGATAAGTTCCTACGTTGAAAGACAACTGGACATCAGGGTTGCGGTCCATTACGGATGCCACCTCATAAAACCTACAAAGGACAGAGGACTGGGCAATTTTGAAAGGCCAACCTTTTTTGACGAACTTGTCACAGCACTTGGTGCAACAAGTGTTGAGTACCCGGACAAGATGGCATGCTGCGGAGCAGGAGGAGGAGTGCGTTCCTCTATGAAGGAGAAGTCACTGAAAATGACCGAGGCCAAGCTTTCAAGGATCAAAGAAGCGGAAGTGGATTGCATCGTCAACTCATGCCCCTTCTGCCACATGCAACTTGGAGAAGGACAGTCTGAGATAAGAGAACGAATGCAAATTGATTATGACATCCCCGTACTCCACTACACGCAACTTCTCGGACTTGCGCTGGGATTCCCTGCCGAAATGCTTGGAATTGATATTAACATAGAAAAGAACAGGAAGTTTATGGATTTTCTGGATGCAGGAATGGAATCTTAAAACACATTCCTCCACATTTTATGGAAATATACTGCAAGAATATAGATGGGAAACCTATTTCACCAATAACTTTAAGATATTGAATGTTATTACGTGAGTAGCACAACATGAGCGTGTGGCCTAGTCAGGATATGGCGGCAGCCTCCTAAGCTGCAAGCCGGGGGTTCAAATCCCTTCACGCTCGCTATTTCTCTTTTTAACAATTACCGGAGATTGATTATTGATAATAAGAAAGGCTACTGTCAATGATATACCAGGAATTAAAGGCATCATAGACCTTTATGCAAAACAGGAAAAGATGCTTCCGCGATCATTGAGCGAACTGTATGAATTCACCCGCAGTTTTTATGTTTGCGAGATGGAAAATGACATAATAGGATGCTGTGCCCTCCAGGTAAGCTGGGAGGATATGGCAGAAGTAATGTCTTTTGCTGTGAAACCTGAGTATAGAGAACAGGGCATCGGTACGGAACTTATCAAAGCCTGCCTTAAAGAAGCAAAAGAACTTGGCATTAACAACGTGTTCACACTGACCTATGCAGTCCCATTCTTTGAGAAACAGGGATTTGAGAAGATAGACAAGCAACAGCTTCCACACAAAGTGTGGAGCGGATGCATAAAATGTCCCAAGTTCCCAAATTGTGATGAAGTCGCAATGATGAGAACTATATAATCCGCCTTCACTTATAATTCAGTTACAGGGGCTTTTCAAAATACAAAGTCCCAGCTTTTTCTTTTACAATTTCAAAACCATTACTCAGATAGATTGATATGGCTTTTTGGAGAGATTCATCTGTTTTCAATTTTGCAAATGAATAATTGTTTTTTGAAAAATCCAGTGCTGCCAGGAATAAAGCAAGACCAATACACCTCCCCCGGCATTCTTTTTTCACATACAACCGTTTTATTTCACACAGATCCGAACCAAGATCCTTTACTGCAGAGGTACCGACAATCTCACCCTTGTACAGATATATGAAAAAAGCACCCCCTGTTCGGAGGTAATTCCCCTCAATATCATCAAGATCAGAATCTTTTAATGGATCATAGTCAAATCCCTCCCCCGAAAGTACACCGAGAACAAAATCCCTTGTTCCTGAAGAATATTCAGATGAGAAAGACACTACACTCATTCCAGATATGCTCCGGAATTCTTTAGAAAATCAACAGCCACAGAATAGAGTAACTCAACACCGGTAATTAATACATCCTCATCTATGTCAAAGCTGGCTGAATGATTTCCTTCCACAATACCTTTTTCGACATTCCGTGTTCCGATGATCGCATACATACCCGGAACTTCCTGCAGGTAATAGGCAAAATCTTCCGCACCAAATATTGCCTTTGCATGAGTGTTAACGGTAGGGAATTTCGTTTTCAGCAACTTTGAAGCCGTGTCGGTGAAAAGAGGGTCGTTGAAAAGAACAGGATACCCGTGATGAACTTTAAGTTCATAAGAAGGAACTCCGCCAATATCTGCTCTTGAATAGGAAACCATCAGAGAATCAAGAATTGAAGACATCGTTTGTTCTATAATTTCGGTATCCTCATCATCGAATGTCCTGAAACTGCCTACTATTTCAAGCTCATCCGGCACCCTGTTGAATTGGCTACCACTATGAATAGTACCAAAACCAAGTACGTAGTCCGTAGGAGATACTTTTTGGGATATCGAAGGATTCAGGGAAGATATGAATTCTGAAGCTATCTGGATCGGATCAATACAGTAATCCGGTATTGAATGGTGACCACCTTTTCCAATGATCTTCACGGTAAAGCGATTCGAACTTGCCATGAAAGGTCCCGGACGTATGTTAATGACATCGACATCAACATCACCGAATATATGAAGACCAATCATGGCATCCACACCTTCAAGGCCACCTTCAGCCATGATTCTTGAAGCACCACCCGGAGGGACTTCCTCAGCAGGCTGGAAAATGAATCTTACAGTTCCGCAGATATCCTTTCGCCTTTCCTTAATGAGCCGGGCAACGCCAAGGACAATAGCCATATGCCCGTCATGACCGCATGCATGCATCACGCCGGGGTTCTTTGAAATGTATTCTTCATTCAGCATGGTCAGGGATTCTTCTGCCGCAAGTGCATCAATATCCGAACGTATGGCGATACACGGACCCGGACCTCTGCCGCGAACTTCTGCAATAACCCCGGTATCAGCAATCTTCCTGCAATCGATCCCAAATTCTTCCAGGACCGATATTATCATTGCCTGCGTACCATACTCATGAAAACTCAGTTCAGGATTCCTGTGGAACTCCCTGCGAATATCCCGTACCCATTTTTCAAAGGATTGCAAATCATTTCACCTTGTTGCAATAGTATAAAATATGAAAGAGTAAATCCAGACCAATTATATTGATAGACCATGTTAGCAGAAGTATATATTATATTTGATATCTTACCCTGTACTGGCAGTACCATTTTTATGTCAAAAGGGAATTTACCTGTACAAATACTTACTGAAAATCACCAGGAAGGCTAAACATGATCAAAACACGACTTCGGGATTTCCTTGTTACAAAAGATGACTGGATATTTGCAGTTTCCGATTACTTTCACCCACATGGTATCAGATCAACACTAAGATACGTACCTGATGAGAAAGGCGAGCGCGAACTTGATGGAATGCGCTATAAAAAATATGATTTTGATGTATCATTTGACTTCATGCGTGCAAACCGTCCCGAATGGGTGGAGGATGTCCACGTAGTGCCTGAAAACCAGGTGAAAAAAGTACTTCCGCCAACCAGCGCTATTGAGAAACTATATGATTCAGATAAAAGAGTGGCTGTTGTTGTGGACACTCTTGAGAAGGCAGGCGTCAGCCGGGAGATGATGGGTGTTACCGGCTCACTTTTACCAGGACTCCAGAATGAAGGATCTGACATCGATTTTGTTGTATACGGCGAACAGTGGTTCATTGCAAGGGATGCAATAGCAAAGGCAAAGGCAGAACCCGGACCTATAGAAGATATTGATGGAGCGATGTGGAAGAAGATATACAACAAACGTATCCCCGAGATATCATTTGAGGAATTCATCACCCATGAGAAGAGAAAAGGCAACCGGGGAATGGTTGATAGCACATATTTCGATCTTCTCTTTGTCCGTGACTGGGACCAGATCAAAGAGCCGACTTTGCGAGGCGAAGATATCGGAACTATGAAAATAGAAGCTAAGGTCACAAATGCTGATCTTGCCTTTGACAGCCCTTCAGTATACAAAGTAGAACATGATGTGATAGATCACGTGCTTTCATACACTCACACCTATGCAGGACAGGCGCTTAAAGGAGAAACAATTGAAGCACAGGGTGTCGTTGAGCAGGTTGGCGACATTAAGAGACTGGTTGTGGGAACTTCCAGAGAACCTAAAGGTGAATGGATACGTTCACTTACTTTACTTGAAAAAGAAGGACTTATTTAAATTAAAAAATAAACGATTGGCGGATTTAACCTCCGCCAGTTACCTGTCCAACATCCGCAATGCCGTCATCGCCACCACCATAGGTGCGCATATAGGATTCAGCATCTGCAACGGAACTGCGTTCGACCCTTTCTTCTTTAAGATCACTGGCATCTGCAATAACAAGTGTTTCGGGCTTATAGTAAAGACCCGTAGTATCCACAAGCACCCAGATACCTTCGTCATCTTCCTTAAGATCTACAACCTTTCCAACTGTACCTGTATTCAGGTATCTTACTACAGAATCAATTACAATTGGGTTTCCGCCCATGTCCAGAGCTTTGATAATTTCAGAATCTGTCACAGTGTAACTCCTGTAATTCACTCTTTGTAGATTATTATAGATATATGAACCGGATGGAACAATGATTAAGCATCCTGGGATATTTCCAGGCGCAGGTCGCCAATGGTTGCAACCCTTTCGGCAAAAGCATTGTGCCTGTGGATACTTTCCTCATTGATCTGCTTGATAGTTATAATTGCTTCATCAGGAAGGTGTTCAAAGCTCTTGACAACATTCTTTGCCATTGTCCTTACACAATCTTCCACAAATTTAGGATTGTGATGAGCAGTCTGAACAACCATTGCTTCATCAGAACGTTTCAAAAGCTCGAATACACTGGAACTCATGGATTTTTCAATGATCTCAATGATCGTCTCAAGTGACACGAAAACATTCCCTTCCACTTCTATGGAGATAATACCGCGTCCACGCTGGTTGTGAGTAGCCATTGGGACTCTGTGGAGGAATTCTGCAATATGCTGCTCCCCTACACCAATATTCTCCAGTTCCTTTCTCGCATTATCCCTCATGATCTCCTGGGCGCAGGGGCATGCGGTCATTCCCACTACTTCAGCACCAATGAGTTTCTTGACGGCCATCCTCTCAACATCGTCACGCATGGCAATTGCTTCAGCGAAAATCTCCACGACTTCCTGACATTCCATCTTGGTAGCGGGGGACTCCCTCTTGACCACGTACTCACTTTTAAGGATGACTTCAGCACGGGTCGCATATTCATGACGGGTCAGGAGACTCTGGGCAACATCACTGCACAACTGTTCGATCTCATAAACAGGCATGTTGACTGCTTTTTCCAGTACTTCATCTACTGCCTCAAAATTGCGTGACAGATTAGCTCCCTTCAAATGAGAAGGAAGGTCAACGAAGATATCAAAAGTACATATCAAAATAACAGGACGCTTGTCCTTCCTCTTGATCTGCACTAGTTTTTTAACATTAGTAACGCCGACACGTGTCAGGTTAATAGGTATCTGCGGCTTGTTAGCCTGTATATCTGGTAGTTTGACAACCGGGACTTCCATTATTATGACCTCTAAAATCAAAAGATGGTAAACCATTCTATAATGATGGATAGTAATTATATCATGCTGAAAGGGACTCATTACATGTAAAGCTTGTGTTAAGCCCCCAAAATGCTAAAAGAAAACAAATTGGATACAGAAGAATATCCCAATGATAAAACAAGCAACTGCGACTCAACATATATATAAGGTCAAGCCATTTTTCAAATCAAGTTTACTTGACAGGTTGCCACATACTGCTCTATAATGTGCCGAGGCTTAATGCAAATATTATAATAATCCGGGCATATTGACATGTAATGAACACCGAAATTACGAAAAATACATTAAAACAAGAACAAAAGACAACATTAAAAGAAAAATATATATACTGCATATACCAAATACGGATACCAGTGGTAATCGCATAATGATTACGAGGTGACATCATGTCTGAAACAAGAAATTTTGTGTTAAGAGACAAGAAAGGAAATGAACATGGGGTATTCACTGGAAAACAGCCAAGACAGGCTGCTTTGAAGGTTGCAAACAGAGGAAAAGGAACTAAAAAGAAGCCAGAAGACATCAGGCTTCGTGAACGTGGAACAAAGAAAGTTCACGTATTCAAAGGCTGGAAAGAAATGGTCGACGCACCAAAGAACAAGCCAGACTGGATGCCTGACAAGATTAACAAGCCATTTGTTAAGAAGGAAGGTATCGAAAAGCTTGAAAAAGTCTGATTTTCATAAAGGACCCATATCATGGGTCTTTTGTTTTACATATCTTCTTTTACCTATCTGTTCCATTGACAGAAATAACTTTTAAATCATTTGATCATATTACTAAGAGGCTCCGGAGTTTCAACTACGCACATGCCGGGACTTATAAAATCATCGCAGGTATAATAAATGACACTTAATCGAGAGAATGTACTGATCGAGGCATTACCATACATAAGGGACTTCCACAATTCGATAATGGTGATAAAGGTTGGCGGCCATGCAATGGTCAATCCCGAGGTGATGAGTGATATCATACAGGATATCGTCCTTCTGAGATATGTAGGGATACACCCCATAATAGTCCATGGCGGCGGACCGGAGATATCTGAAAAGATGAAGCGTATGGGCAAAGAGTCACAGTTTGTCGGAGGGCTGCGGGTCACAGATGATGAAACGCTTGAGATCGCGCGCATGGTCCTTGTAGGCAATATCAACACAGAGATCGTTGCACTCATAGGGAAACACGGTGCTAAAGGAATCGGACTCTCGGGAAAAGACGGGAAGATGATCATAGCAAAGAAAAAACCTTTCCAGAAAATCATGATAGAGAACGTTGAGCATGAAGTTGACCTCGGATGGGTAGGAGATACGGAAATAATCAACCCGGAACTACTTCATATCCTTATTCGTGAAGGCTACATACCCGTCATATCACCAATTGCCATGGATGTCAGCGGCAAAGCACTTAACATAAATGCAGATACCGTTGCCGGAGACATTGCGGCTTCCCTGAAAGCTAAGAAGCTCATACTCATGACCGACGTGCCCGGATTGCTGAGAGATATCAATGACAGAAGCTCACGCATATCAAGGGTTGCCATTGATGAAATAGACGACATGGTAGACAGCGGATTGATCTCAGGAGGGATGATACCTAAAATGAGAAGTGCTGCAGGTTCAGTAACAAGCGGTGTTGAGAAAATCCACATAATAGACGGAAGTGTTTCCCATTCTGTCCTGCTTGAACTGTTCACAGATACCGGAATCGGCACAATGGTCTACAAAAAAGAAGATGAGTGAAAACTCATCTTAATTCATTTTAATCCATTATCGGACTGCCGAATGTGTGATCATCAAGTACCAAAACCTGTTCCCACAGATCTTTGCAATCACATGTAAGATGCTCAAGACATGAAAGATCCTGTGTGAGCGAGAACAGCCTGATGGCGTCTGCAACGGCATGACTGCATTCCCTGCAGTTACGGGGACCTCTTTTTGAACCTGCACCCACAGGATCGGACGTGATTATCATATCAGGGAACTCTTTCTTGGTCCTCTGCAATATATCCACAATGCTCCATAGCCATGGAGGACGGTACTGCTTCCTTTCCCAGAGGTATTCCACAAATGTGCCACGCTGGACATTGCAGAGATTAATGGAAAATGTATCCGTATACTGTGCAGCATCCCGCACGGTTTTTACAATATCCTCCAATGCCTCTTTCTCTGACAGGAATAGCGGCTTTAGCATGAGATAGGATTTTACTGTTGCACCATTTGCTCTTGCCGCAATGGCAGCATCGGTGAAATTTTTGAAAGTAAAACCCTTGTTGATGGATTGTTTGCGAATTGCATCCGAGCTTGTCTCAAGACCCATTGCAACTTCAAATGCAGTGTTTTTAAGAGTGCTTACACAATCTTTTACACTTTCTTCAGTTACAAATTCCGGACGTGTTTCAGCCAGTACTTTCACGACCCTTTCATCGGCATCAAGCTCGCCCAGTATCCTGTGCCGCACCTCAAGAGGAATCTCATTTGTATCAAGGAAACTGCCTGAAGTGAATATCTTGACCATGAACTTCTCAAATTCAGAAGCTTTCCTCATTGCATGTGAAAGCTGAGCCATCAGGTCATCATCAGACGGAGCAGTCTGCGCACTATCATAGACATAGCCACACATTGTGCAGCCTCCTGCCTTACCCCACCAGCATCCTGATGTCTTGAAGATGATGGTAATGGTATCTACCTGCTCAGTGCCGAGAAGGTCTTTCCCGGTCCACACAGCAGCCGGCTCGTTGGTACGGGAGGGTTTTACCCTCTGACGGTTACGGATATCAAGAACTGCTTTATTTAGTGACATTTGCCTGAACTCTTAATCTGTAAATGTAATATTCACTCGAACTCTATTGTAGCTGGTGGCTTTGGCGTCAGGTCATACAGAACCCTCGCAACGGATGGGATCTGTGCAGTTATCCTTGATTCGATCTTCCTAAGAACATCCCACGGAAGCTCCATTGCTTCTGCAGTCATGCCGTCCCTTGAGCCTACTGCCCTCACAGCAACTATCCAGCCATGTACCCTCACATCACCCTTGACTCCTGTACCCTTGCCCACGATTGCGGCAAAGGTCTGCCAGGGATGGAATTGTTCCACAAGCTCTTCCTCAACGATCGCATTGGCTTCCCTTACGGCATCTACAAGCTCTTCAGTGACCTTGCCGACGATCCTTACTGAAAGACCGGGGCCGGGGAAAGGCATTCTCTCGGATATCTCATGAGGGAGTTCCAGTGCACGGGCAACCTCACGGACCTCGTCCTTGTACAGGTCATCGATCGGTTCCACAATTGCCTTGAAATCCATGACTGAAGGAAGACCACCGACATTGTGATGTGATTTTATGCCACCTTCGGATTCTATCCTGTCAGGGTAAATGGTTCCCTGTATAAGATACTCAGCCTTCAATAATTTTGCTTCATCTTCAAAAACACGTATAAAGGCCTCACCGACTGCCTTACGCTTCTCTTCAGGATCCTCAATACCTGCAAGGGCTGAGAGAAAACGGTCCTTTGCGTCTACTACCTGAAGATTCATATCGGAAAATATTTCCTTTATCCTCTCGGTTTCACCTTTTCGCATAAGGCCGGTGTCTATGTATATAGGTGTCAGCTTATCACCAATAGCGCGGTGTGCAAGAATAGCACAAACTGAACTGTCCACGCCTCCGGAAAGTGCTATGATAGCAGGGCCATCGATCTGCTGCTGAATCTTTTCTATTGCTTTAGGAATGAATTTGTCTACTTTTACCATGAATGAGAACTCCAAATATAGGATTTAGGATTTTTTGGGATTTTACCCTGAGATAGTATTTCGTACTTATTAATGCTCTCCCGGACATAAGAGCCTTGCCAGAGATAATGAACGAAAATCCACCAAATACTTTCACCCTGCTTACCAGACAATTAAATACACCGGCTACATATATGCAGAAAAACAAGTATGGATTAAAGATGCATAAGACTCTCCAGAAGTACTTTGGATATTCTGATTTTCGTCCCCTTCAGGAAGACATAATTAACGATGTTCTTAATGACAGGGACACTTTTGTGCTTATGCCAACAGGCGGAGGCAAATCACTTTGTTACCAGCTTCCGGCCCTGCTCAAAGATGGCATCACAGTAGTTGTTTCACCCCTTATATCCCTCATGAAGGACCAGGTTGACAGTCTCAGGGAGAGCGGTGTCGATGCAGCATACCTCAACAGTACCCTGAAACCTGCAGAATCCAAAAGAATATATGAGGAATTGAAAAGGGGCGAGATTAAGATATTATACGTGGCTCCTGAAAGGCTGACCATGTCGAGCACCATCACACTTCTGAAAAGCCTGAATGTCAGTCTTTTCGCAATTGATGAGAGCCATTGCATTTCCGAGTGGGGGCATGATTTCAGGCCAGAGTATCGTAAACTCAACTTCCTGAAAAAAAAGTTCCCTGAAGTACCTATCGTTGCACTTACTGCAACAGCCACCCCTAAAGTAAGGGAAGATACCATTGAACAACTGGGCATCAAACACGGCAAAACATATGTTGCAAGTTTTGACCGCGCAAACCTTTTCTACCGGGTCAGGGCAAAAAAGGACACATATGATAATTTACTCCAATACCTGAGAAAGAAGAAAGGAGAAAGCGGCATAATCTACTGCCAGAGTCGCAGGACAGTTGACAGCCTTACTAATAAACTGAAAAAGGATGGCTTCAATGTACTGCCGTACCACGCCGGCCTTAAAGACAGCCAGCGGGAAAAGAATCAGGAGATGTTCATAAAGGACAGGACGGACATCATTGTCGCCACCATTGCCTTTGGAATGGGTATCGACAAACCCAATGTCCGTTTTGTGATCCACTACGACCTACCTAAGAACCTTGAAAGCTATTACCAGGAAACTGGCAGAGGAGGCAGGGATGGCCTTGAATGCGAATGTGTGCTATTTTTCAGTCACGGTGACCGGTACAAGATAGAGTACTTCATCAAACAGAAGGACAAGAAGGAAGAAAGGGACATCGCCCTTAAGCAACTCAGTGAAATGGTGGACTACTGTGAAAGCAATATCTGCCGCAGGAAAGTGTTGCTCAGGTATTTCGGAGAAGAAACGACGGAAGATAATTGCGGGAAATGCGATGTCTGCCTGCAACCACGCATAGAGGTTGATGGAACCAGTGATGCAAAACTGCTCATCAATTGTATAAAGGAACTGGACCAGAGATTTGGAATGAATCATGTCATTGATGTGCTTACAGGTAGCCGGGCAAAGAAGATAACAGACAAGAAACATCATCTTCTCAAAAACTTTGGTCAGGGCTACATGTACCCTAAAGACACATGGCTGGACATGGCCCGGGATATGCTCAGGCAGGATATCATCAAAGTGGAAGGCGCACGTTACCCTCTCCTCAAACTAAACAGGAACAGTGAAGAAGTCCTGTCCGGCAAGAGAATGGTTACCTTTACAAGAAGTGCGGATGATGAGATCCATACCGATTATGACCCAGTGGAGTTTATACCGGAAAAAAGGGAAAGAGCTGAACGGCCAGCTTCTGCTTTACAAAGGAAAGTCAACGACAACCCTGACAGGGAGCTTTTTGACAAACTGAAAGAGCTCCGCATATTACTGGCTCAAATGCAGGATGTACCACCATATATTGTATTTGCCGATACAAGCCTTAGGCAGATGGCTGCCCGAAAGCCCCGGACCAGCGAAGAGCTGTTGAAGATCACCGGTGTTGGAGAATACAAGCTCAAGAAATACGGAGATCGCTTCCTGAAAGAGATTGAAAAACATCTTAGCGAACCGGAAGAAATGGAGCAGCCACCGGATAAAAAAGAACTTGCCAAACCAAGCATCCAGAAGAAAACTACCAGCCGCACCATAGCTCCATTGATCCCTAAACCAAAACTCGAAAAGCAAATGCTACTCAGGACAATGGATGCTCTGGAAGATGACCTTGTAAAAATGATAAAAGATAAACTAGGCGGGGTTTTTTCCGATGAGGAAATAAGAAGGGAGTATCAATCCCTTATCAAAAACAATAACCCGGAATAAATAACCCTAATTCAATTATTCACAGGTATCCAGCAGGTGACGTTTTGGGCGGACCCTTGAGTCCCCGGGGTGTATCGGAGATACCTTTGCTTCTTTTTCATCTTCTTTTTTCTGCTTCTTATCTTCAGGAGTCTTTTCTTCCATAGAACCCACCTCTAATTAATAAGTTAGAGTCCGGAATATTAAAAGTTAATGAAAAAAAGCAATTCACATCATCATGAATTGCAGTGTGAGGTAAAATATAAGGTCACCGAATATCACTGCAGTGATAAAACCGGCAGTTATCGGGATCATGAATGGGAGTCCGGGGGTTATCCACACACCATCTTTCACTTTACCTTCTTTCTGGTAGCCTTTCAGCTCTGAAATAACATTAGATGTAAGTTCAGTACCCGACCTTGCGAATTTGAACTCGACACCGGCCTTTGTCCTGCGATATGACTCAATCATACGGAAGTGCCCTTTTTCCAGCTTTGAGATCGGCGTGATGTAACCTATGAACATATAGAAGGGACGCTTCAGCGATTCCGATGGATTTTTTATCAGGTTGTACAGGAACAGCCCAATCGGAACTATGACCGTGAGTATTATGGAGTTACCAAACACACTGAATGCAAACAAATTGATTAACGGAACCCCATCAAGTGGAAGTGAAGTTGAACCTATAGTAATTATAGGGTATGTAGGGATGATCAGCGAAATGACCATCAACACCTTTGCATCCGCCCCACCGAAGGCACCGAACTGGAAAAGCATGTACACAAAGGCAAAGATGAATATGAAGGAAAGGATGTTGCGTATAAGATATGGAAAACCATAGGTCATCAGGTCGTACATTATAAAGATGAATCCGACACCGAACATCATGACCCATACTTCATTGACTACACGACGGGTTTTGATATCAGCATAACAGGCATACAGTAAAAATGGCATGCATGCAAGCACTTTCAGTATTTCGATCATTTCAGTGTTTCTCCCATTTCTTAAGTTTCATGACCTCTGACAGAGTTGATCCTCTGCGAATCTCCTCGAAAAGACGCTGTTCAGTCTTCTCGACTTCCTTTGCGCGCCTTGCAATCTCATAAGCACGTTCCTTTGGGATCACCACTACACCATTATCATCCCCGATGATATAATCACCCGGACTTACGGACTGGTTCCCGCAGACTATTTCAGAATTTATCTCACCAAACCCTTTTGGTTCTCCGGCATTGGGAACATTACAGGTTGCAAATACAGGTAACCCTATTTTACGAATCTCATCTATATCCCTTACCGCCCCGTCAACGACAACACCTGCTATACCCTTGTTAAGACAGCTCAGGGTTGCAAGACCACCCCAGGGCGCAACATGCCTGCTGCCATTATAGATGACGATCACATCCCCTTCCTTTGCCTCATCTATGGCCTCAACAGGCTTGGCCCAGTCACCTTTGAAAGTCTGGACAGTGACTGCAGTACCAATCATTTTTTTGCCGGGAAGCATGGAAAATATATCCTGCATAGCCCCTTTACGGTGCATGGCATCTGAAATATTGGAAGTTGAAACAGTTGCCAGTATCTTGCGGATCTCTTCGCCAGGTAACATTTTCGATACAGGTGCAGCAGAAGGAGAATCCACACTTCGCCGGATAGCCTTTGCTGAAGCGGTCACATTGGAAGAACGGACAATATTCCCTCCGACTATCACAATGGTTGCACCAGATGCCACAGCTTCAGAACATGAATCCGCATCCAGGCCGCCTGCTACGGCAACAGGGATACTCACCTGTCCCACGACTTCTTTCATTATGGCAAGCGAGTCCTGACCTTCCATTTGCTGGTCTATGCCCGCATGAACATTAATGTAATCAACCCCCATCTTTTCCAGTTCCACACTGCGGGAAACAGGGTCTTTGGCAGATATCAGGTCTGCCATTATCTTCACACCATATTTCTTTGCGGCACGTATCGCTTCTAAGATGGTGGAATTATCCGCACTGGCAAGTACAACAACAATATCGGCACCTGCCTTAGCACCCATTTCAACTTCCATGGAGCCGGTATCTGCTATTTTCATATCTGCGATGATTATCCTGTCAGGAAAGTTTTTCCGGAGTTCCCTTATGGCGTCCATGCCCTCGCTTTTTATGAGCGGCGTTCCGACCTCTATCCAGTCCGCACCTCCGTCGAGGGATTCTTTTGCTATCTGTATTGCCCGGTTCGTTTCTAAGAGGTCAAGAGCTACCTGAATGATTGGTTTGATATGATCACCTTTGGAAATACTTACACTACTAAAATACTTGAAAACCTATAAATTTAATCACGCAAAACTAGTATCTTGTGAAATAATCCGGGAGAAAAATGACTGAAAATGAAGAGATATCCGACCAGGAACGACAAATATTCCTGAAAAGGCTCCATAAGTGTCTTTTCTGGGTAGGAGAACAGATCCCCAATAAGATATGCATCAAAGGAAAAGAGGTAAACCTTCATGAAGTGATCTGGGAAATTGTCAATAAACCGAAACTGGACAAGGAGGACCTGAAGAACATAGATCATTTTTTAGAACTTTTGCGTGATAAGGAAAAGGAATATGAGGAATGCCTGGAACATGAGCACCTGAACTGCGATGAGGCAAAAGAACTCTTTGACCGGGCAGCGGGTGTTATGAGAGCTATTATGGACCTAAGGGAACTGACAATATCCTCCAAAAGAAAAGTTATTTTCAAAAACAGGCACATATGCAATGATGTGAATACAGATGAGTGGGATGCGTTGACAGAAGATATAAACAAAAATCAACTCTGAATACCATGTATCAGGGAAATATTATATCCCATGTAATGCCTTTAGTAGTCAATGAAATTCAAGGACCAACATATCATTTCCATGAGGGAATTCCCCAGGGAAATGATCGATCATATCCTCAATGCTGCTGAAAAGATGGAGCCCATTGCACACGGGAAACAGAAATCAGACCTTCTTGCAGGAAAAGTTCTTGCAGTCCTCTTTTTTGAACCAAGTACAAGGACCAGGATGTCCTTTGAGACTGCAATGCTGCGGCTTGGAGGAGACGTGCTGAACCTGGGATCAGTGGATGCAAGTTCCATAGCCAAGGGAGAAACACTGGCAGACACCATCAGAGTTGTCGACGGATATGTCGATGCTATCGTATTACGTCACCCTAAAGAAGGGGCGGCACAGCTTGCATCTGAGTTTGCAAAAGTACCAATCCTTAATGCAGGAGACGGAGCAGGCCATCATCCAACACAGACGCTACTTGACCTTTACACCATTAAGCGTGAAAGCCATCTTGAAGGATTAAAAATCGCACTTGCAGGAGATCTGAAATACGGAAGGACCGTGCACTCCCTCTGTTATGCGTTATCCCTATACGGCGCACAAATAACACTGATATCCCCAAAGGAACTTCGAATGCCGGAAGAGATAATCAGCGACATAATAGCAAGGGGTGCAAAGATCATTGAGACTGATTCCATTGAGGATGCGATCAATGATGTTGATGTCCTTTATATGACGCGCATACAAAAGGAAAGATTCCCGGATGCTGCAGAATATCAAAAGGTCGCTAACAAGCTTAAAATAACAATTGAAAGTTTAAAAGATGTGAAACCGGAATTAAAGATCATGCATCCGTTGCCAAGGGTCAATGAGATAGATACGAAAATTGATGACACACCCCATGCATGTTACTTCAAGCAGGCATTCTATGGAGTACCTGTGCGTATGGCACTTTTAGGATTGGTTTTGGGAGCTATAGAATGACTGACATCGAAACAGAACTAAGGGTGCGCAGGATAGAGAATGGAACTGTTATAGACCACATCACTGCAGGAAAAGCACTGAATGTGCTAAAAATACTCGGACTGCCTGATTCATCCCACGGAGTTGTAAGTGTCCTGATCAACTCACAGGGAGAATACGGGGAAAAAGATGTTGTAAAGATCGAGAATCGTGAGCTTAAGGTTAAAGAGGTCGACAGAATAGCACTTATCGCACCTAACGCAACGATCAACATCATACGCAACTTCAATGTGATAAGCAAGAACAAGGTGCACATACCTTCTTTTGTAGAAGACGTTGTGGGATGTATAAATCCTAATTGTATTTCCAATAGTGATGAACCCATTACTTCGAAATTCAAAGTGAGTACTGAAAATGCATGCCTTAAACTCAGATGTTTTTACTGTGGCCGGGTAATATCAGAGAACATTGCAGAGCAGCTACTCTAGAGGCGTTTAAAAAAAATAAAAAGGATGAAACGTTTGGAGGTAGTAATCATGGCACCAAGATACACATGCTACAAATCCAAATATATTGTGACACATATATATTATTGATGACCATTGTTAATGATTTGTCATGCTTCTTTGTGCGCACAGTCCGCTAAAACTGTGCCATAAATGATCACATATATCCCATAAAAAAATGATTTGCCATTAAAGGCCAAGAATATCCTGCATGGTATAAAGCCCTGGTTCAGCATTACCGATCCATGCCGCTGCTTTTACCGCACCGCCTGCGAATGCCTGTCTTGAATGGGCCTGGTGTTTTATTTCAATCCTTTCACCGTCACCTGCAAAGAGTATTGTATGATCACCTACAATATCCCCGCCACGAACAGCATGTATACCTATTTCTTTTCCGCGGGGAGCAAGACCCTCACGGCCATAGACATAATCCTTGCCACCCAGAGCTTCACTGATAACTTCGGCAGCACCTTTTGCAGTACCGCTTGGAGCATCCTTCTTCTGATTGTGGTGAGCTTCTATGATCTCAATGTCGGTATCTGAAAGATATTTTGCAGCTTCCCTGAGGATCCTGAAAAATACATTAACACCAACTGAGTAGTTAGGCGAGATAATTCCTGCAACGTTATTTTCCACAATTGAATCCTCAATTGTTTTCTTCTGCTCAGGAGTAAAACCGGTCGTGCCTATGACAAGACTCACACCGGACGCTGCCGCCCTCGGGGCATTGACAACCGTAGCGTTTGCAATTGTAAAATCGATAAGTACCTGTGTGCCTGTTTCCTTCAGAACGGATTCCATGTCACTTACATCGGATATAGGTACGTTCAAAGTACCTATCTGAGCGACTTCGCCTACATCTTTACCAATGTTAGCAAGGTCAAAAGCTGCTGTTAAGCAGACGTCTTCAGACCTGAGTATGTTGTCAATGATAAGCCTACCCATTCTTCCTGAAGCACCTGTAACTCCAACGTTTATCATGCAATACACCCCATTCTGCGAAGAACCTTTTCGAGTTCAACGCTGTTCTCTTCACTGAGAGATGCAAGAGGGAGTCTCATAGCTCCACTTGACAAACCGATAAGTTCTACAGCACGCTTCACAGGAATCGGGTTAGTCTCTGTGAACAATTCACGGATCAGAGGTGCCATTTCAAAGTGAAGCTTTCTTGCAGTTTCAATATCTCCGGCTTTGACAGCATCATAGAGCTTTACCATCATTTCAGGAACAATGTTGGCAACAACAGATATCACACCTGCTCCACCCATGGCGAGTATTGGGAATGTAAGTCCGTCCTCTCCTGAGAGAACCACAAAATCCTCATCAACCGTCTGTTCAAGTATCTGTGACACTTTTCCAAGATTGCCACTTGCCTCTTTTACAGCTACAATGTTCTCTACTTTTGAAAGCTCAATAATGACTTCCAAAGGCATGTCCTGTCCTGTTCTGGAAGGCACGTTATATAATACAATAGGGATATCCGCAGATTCCGCTATTTTCTTAAAATGAGCAATTAGCCCTGCATTATTGGGCTTAATGTAATAGGGGGATATGATAAGAGCACCATCTGCTCCGGAGTCCGCCGCATGTTTGGTGAGTTCGACTGCTTCAACAGTGTTGTTAGAACCAGTACCGGCCATGACGGGAACCTTTGCACAATCAACACAGAGGTTGATAAGTTCTTTATGCTCCCCGGTTGACAGGGTAGCAGATTCACCGGTCGTGCCACTGACAACAACTCCGGAAACGCCGCCTTCTTCAACAAAATTGACAATATTCCTGAAACTTTCCGCATCAATACTATTGTCACTTGAGAATGGTGTTACAAGAGCAGGCAAAACTCCTTCGAACATGGGAATATCCCCTCTCCTGTAAAATTACTGTGGTGGCTTATGTGTCATCTTTCTTGTCACGTAACCAGCTACACGGTTTCTGATAACCTTGCTCTCGATCGTGGTGTACTTTGACACAAGTGGCTTGTTCTTATCGAAGTCGGTTGTAAATACGTCACCGTGGTTTTCTACTAAGCGAATTGAAATTCTCTTGATATTGGTTTGTCTAATATTTCCCATGATAATTCTCCATTATTATTAAGATGAAACTCTATAATAGTAACTTGTATCGGGTTATAATAAATACCCTTACATTTATACCTTTTGGATTACTGGAAATGCACCTGAATACTTTATTATATATCTGTCTTTCCCAAAAGCCGGTCAATTGCCTTTGCATCTTTGAAAACTGGTTCTCTTGTGCCTTTCTTATTTGCGAACAGGGCAACGAGGACCAGCAGGAGTCCGATGTTTGGGTTTATGTATGTCACAACAATCCCGACAAGGACAATCGTTGACGCAAGAATGCCTTTGATAGCACCTTTCCTGTAAGACTGGAACCTGGTTCTCTTATATATACGTATATCACGCAGGGTAAGGAAAAGAACAACAACATACGCCAGCATCGCAATATACTCATACATACCTGCATCCACTCCGTTATCAGATAGTCGTTCAAGGTCAGTATCTTATATCAGGGTTCCGCAGATGAACAGCGCACCTGAACACATAAACTTTGAAACATACGCAATATTTGAACTGTATAACTAAAATTATATATATATTAATACTTTTTACTTATTGTATGGAGAGAAAACTGCAGGAAGCAATTAAAGAGATAATAAGAGCCTTAGCTGCTATGGCAGGAACAATAACGCTATACCACCTCCTTGGAATGCATACAAACACATTATCTCTCTTTTTCAAACATCTGCCTTATTCATTAAGACCTCCTTTTGTATTGCTTTCTCCGGGAATCCTTGCTGCTATAATATATGGACTCAACTACAGGAGCATCATAAAAATACTAGCAGTTGCAATCATTACAATCATCATATGGATATATTGGTTCTCTGCCATCTATCCAGCATTAACACTGGATTAATTATCGACTCACTCACTTTTTCAAGCTATTGTATAATTACATCATTTCATGGCATTCGAAATGATACTAGAGTTCTTCAGACAAAAAGCAGGCATAATTAGTTAAATCCGGAAATATACATAAGGTTTGAATGAAAAACTCATCCAGGGAAAGAATAACACTGCATCTGGATATGGACAGTTTCTACTCTTCTGTGGAAGTAAGAGAAAGACCTGAACTGAAAGGATTGCCGGTTGTCGTTGGTTCAGATCCGAAGGGCGGCAGCGGAAGAGGGGTTGTTAGTACATGCTCCTACGAGGCAAGGAGATTCGGGATACATTCCGGAATGCCCATATCAAAAGCATACAGGCTCTGCCCTGATGCAGTGTATCTTCCGGTCAACATGAAGCTTTACAAGGATGCTTCGGAAAAGATAATGGATGTCATACGTATTTTCGCAGACAGATTCCAGCAGGTAAGCGTGGATGAGGCTTACATCGATATAGGGGATTCGATGAGTGATTATGAATCTGCAACCTTGCTTGCAGAGAAGGTCAAAAGCGAAGTCAATCGCTTGCAGGGACTTACATGCTCCATAGGAGTTGCACCCAACAAGGTCATTGCAAAGATAGCATCTGATTTCAATAAACCCGACGGACTTACAGTTGTAAGACCAGGGGAAGTACATGATTTCCTATTTCCTCTTCATGTATCTAAAATACCGGGCATAGGAAAGAAGACACAACCCATCCTTCAGGAAATTGGAATAGAAACTGTGGGACAGCTTGCGTCATGTGATGTCCAGCTTCTTGTAGCACGTTTCGGGAAGTTCGGGGTTGTTATGCATCAGCTTGCAAACGGCATAGACATGCGCGAGGTAAAGGAACGCGAAGAAGTAAAATCCATAAGCACTGAAGATACTTTTGATGAAGACATATCAGACCCAGGAGAAATAGAAAGATCACTTACCGGCCTTTCAGAGAAGGTTTATACATCACTCATCAAAAAACGTTTCAGGTTCAGGACTGTTACCCTCAAGGTTCGTTTTGAAGATTTCAGGACATATACAAGGGCAAAGACATTACATGCAGCCACTACAGACAAAGAGGCTATCAGAAAAACATCCCTCGGTCTTATGGAAGAGTTTCTCGGAAAAGGCAGATTCCGATTACTTGGTGTAGGAGTTACTAAACTTGAAAAACTTGATGAGAGACAGACATACCTTAGTGATTTCCTGTAAATGAATACTTATTATACGACTTCGAAACACATGGAACCCACCTCTGAAAAGTAATTTAATCACTTTAAAATAGCATTAAATACTTATTTACACTTCAATAAGATAAATACTCTTTTTTTGAAGAAAAAAACAATATTAAGGCTTATAATTCTATTTTAAATGAATTCAAGTTGCATAAATGAATTATTATTACAATAAAAGAGTTTATCGTAGGTTTTTTATCTTTATAACTCCTATCGAGCGTTGGTTGCATATATTATGCATTCCAAAAATTAGAGGGTTATACCTGATGAAAGATCGATCTAAAGATTATCAGAACAAAGAAAAACAAAAACCAAGGACATTGGGACCTGTACCACACCTTGAAGAACATGTCAACCCGGACTGGTGGAAGAAAATATTCAATTCGCTCTACCTGAAAACCGATGCAGATATCGTGGATGATGCCTCCATCACCAGACAGGAAATAGACACCTTCTCTTCAATACTCAATATTAATCCTGAAAGCCATGTACTCGACCTGTGCTGCGGACAGGGCAGGCATTCACTCGAGCTTGCAAGAAGGGGATTTAAAAATGTAGAAGGACTAGACAGGTCACACTACCTTATACAGAGGGCAAAGAACTCTGCAAAGAAGGAGAGTCTCGGAGTCAGGTTCAAAGAAGGGGACGCAAGGAAGACACCCCATGCAACAGATACATTTGATGCTGTAATGCTCCTTGGAAACAGTTTTGGTTATTTTGAGACATCTGATGAAGATTTGAGGGTGCTGAAAGAGGTTAAAAGAATCCTCAAACCATGGGGAAAGATCCTGCTGGACGTTGCCGACGGATCATACCTGAAGGAAAAATACCAGCCTCGCTCATGGGAATGGATAGATAAACATAATTTCGTTTGCAGGGAACGCTCTATATCCACAGACGGACAGAAACTGATCTCCAGGGAAGTGATCGTTAACGATACATCAGGAGTTATCGCAGACCAGTTCTATGCAGAACGCCTCTACACCACCGAATCAATGATAGAGCTTCTTAAGAAGGCAGACTTCGCCGACATAGAGATAGTAGATTCCATCAATTCCCAGACACTGAGAAACCAGGACCTTGGGATGATGGAGAGACGCATACTGGTCACTGCATCTGTGAGGAAAGAGTGGACACCCAAGAAGAAAAAAGTGAAGGAAATCGAAAAGAACGTAGTAGTGGTCTTTGGTGACCCCAGGAAAAATGATTCACTGAAACCATGTGGCGTCTTCGATGATGATGACATATATACCATCGATCAGCTAAAAGGCGGCCTCAATGAAATAGAAGGTTATTCTGTCAAATACCTGGACAACCACGATACGCTTATCAGCGATCTTTCGAAACTGAGGGGAAAGATAGATTTCATCTTTAACCTCTGCGATGAAGGCTTTGGGAACGACCCTAAGAAAGAGTTGCATGTACCTGCCATTATGGAAATGCTGAACATCCCGTACACAGGTTCAGGCCCGCAATGCCTGGCATTCTGTTACGACAAGGCACTTGTGATAGGTATTGCCAAAGACCTTGGAGTTCCGGTGCCGGAGGGAATTGTGGTAAAAGGAGAGGACAGCCTTTTCGAACTGCCAATGGACTTCCCGGTCATTGTGAAACCAAACTTCGGAGACTCAAGTTTTGGCCTGAACCAGCACAGCGTATGTAACAACCGTGATGAGGTCGTCAGGGCTATTTACGATATCAGGGAAGGACTGGGATATGATAAACCCATACTTGTAGAGGAGTTCCTTACAGGCCAGGACCTGAGTATAGGCATAATCGGAAACCCTCCTGAGAACTACACAGTCCTGCCGCTTACAAAGGAAGATTATTCGGATCTTCCAGAGGATCTCCCAAGATTATGTGGTTATGAGGCTAAATGGATACCTGATTCACCATACTGGAAGATCAGATCCGCACCAGCAGACCTTCCAAAAGAAACAGAAGAACTCATAGTTGAGTGCAGCCTGAAACTGATCAACAGGCTTGAATGCAGGGATTACACCCGTCTGGACTGGAGAGTGGACTCATCAGGCACACCTAAACTGCTGGAAGTAAACCCCAACCCCGGATGGTGCTGGGACGGCCATCTGGCAAAGATGGCAAAGATGGCAGGCATTTCATACACTGAGATGATAAGGATGATCCTTAAAAGTGCAGATGAAAGGATATCTGCACAGAGATAACACTGCTTTTTTGTCAAGGGGGGGGGGATTTTAACATCCCTCTTTTTTAACAGGTTTCGGCAAATTTAAGTAATCTGGCCACCCATGAATAAAAGGGGGTAAATCCAGGTGTTTGGATAGCAAATATCAAAACAGCTAATTTAATTTTTATAGATCTGAATGTTGAAATGTGGAAAATGTAGAGTAAACGGAGTGTGTAAGAGTGTTTTCAAAAGTACCCATAGATATTGCAAAGATGAGCAAGGAAGAAATAAATAAAGAAATGTTAAGGGCTGCACTAATTGCAGAATTGGATGCTATCAATCTTTATGAGCAGATGGCAGGCATGACAGAGACCGACGAAGTGAGAAGAGTTCTCCTTGATGTTGCAAAGGAAGAAAAGACCCACATCGGTGAGTTCCAGACACTCCTGCTAAGGATGGACAAGGAGCAGGTTGAGGAACTTGAGGCCGGCAGGGAAGAAGTGGATGAAGAGTTACAGAAATAATATCATGGAGAGGGTAGTTTGTTTTCAGAAGTTCCAATCGATACTGAAAAAGTAAGCAAAGAAGACCTTGACAAGGAGATCATGAGAGTGGCCATCATGGCAGAGTTCGATGCAATAAACATGTATGAGCAGATGGCAAATCTTACCGATGACGAGGACCTCAGGATCATCCTGCTGGACATAGCCAAAGAAGAAAAAGTACATGCCGCCATGTTCCAGACAGTGCTCATGGAAGTGGACCATGAATACCTGAAGGTTATGGCAAGTTATGCACTGGCGAAGGATAAGTGATTTACATCTATTCGCCCACAAGGCCTTGAATATTTTTCTTTTTTTCTTTGACATGCCGGCACGAAAAACGCTTAATAAGGCCTGAAGACAATATCCCATTGGGGAATCTCATGGGAAGCATAAGAAAGGTCAGAAAGATACTGAAGAGCATGCCAACTATTGAAGGTGCAGGAGTACACCTCAAAAGGGCATTTGGATTTAACCACGTACCGCAACTTGATCCGTTCTTACTACTTGACGATTTTCATTCGAAGGATCCGAAGAATTATATTATGGGTTTCCCCTGGCACCCGCACAGGGGAATGGAGACTATAACCTACGTCCTTCAGGGTAACGTAGAGCACGGAGACAGCATGGGCAATAAAGGTGCCACCGGACCCGGAGATGTCCAATGGATGACAGCAGGCAGCGGGATAATCCACCAGGAGATGCCAAAAGGCGACAGCAATAGAAATCTGTGGGGTTTCCAGTTATGGGCCAACCTCCCTGCATCCCTAAAAATGATGGAGCCACGTTACCAGGAAGTAAAAAGCAGCCAGATACCTGAGATTACAACAGACAACGGTACTCGTATCAAGATAATATGCGGAAAAATAAACGGTGTTCAGGGCCCTGTAAAGGACATTGTCACAGACCCTGAATACCTCGATATAGCAGTTCCTCCTAAAACCACTTTTGAGTACCCAACAAAATCCGGCTACACCGTGATAGCCTACGTCATAGAAGGCGACGGACATTTCGACCCTGAAAATGACCAATATTCATACGAGGTTGACGGAGCAAAGTACTTCGACCTTGAAGGCGGCTCATCCACCGGAAAAGAGAATCTCGTAATGTTCGACGACGGAGAAAAGATAGACATCACCGCCGGCGAGAATGGAGTCCGCTTCCTGCTGATGACCGGCAAGCCCATCGGTGAACCTGTCGCCTGGTACGGACCGGTAGTTATGAACACACAGGAAGAATTGAAGCAGGCTTTTAAGGATTACAGAAACGGGACTTTTGTAAAGTGAAGAAAGAATGAGCTTTGCCATTTTTTCTTTTTAATTCGCCTTTACCTAAACATCTCAGCTATCCGCTCCGGCAGATAGTCCCGATTATCTTCATCAACGGTCAGAACCTCGAAATCTTCTCTTATCCTTTGTGCCAGTGAATGCTCGCTCGATCTGTGCAGCACGGCCAGTATCGGCCTGTCCGAATCCAGTGCATTCTCTACAGCCAGGATGAAATTCTCCGACTTGAGTTCCATGGGTCCAACCTCATCTATAACTATAAGGTCACAATCAAGGGATTTCTTAATGGATTCTGCACCTATGCCGTCAAGGTCTGCGAGGTTCACATGATACTTTCCAAGCTTCGGACCTGCGCCCTTGACATGACTCAGGATACCTTTTCTGCCGGTAGAGACATCCTCTATCGAAAATCCCTGTCTTTTCCCATTCACAAGTATCTCCGCGGTCCTGATGCCACAGGCTTTCAGGTCAAGTTTTTCCACAGCCCTTGCTACCACAGTTGATTTGCCCACACCCGGTTTTCCAGTTACAGCTATTCGAAGCATCTGGAATCTCCTTCACAAATTAGCCATCAAAATTACAAACAAATGAACCGAGAGTGAATCCCGGCCATTATCATTAATTCCAATCAGACTGGTATGTCTTCCATCTTGTCCAGGAAAATGATTTCCGGTTTGCTGATCACGCCCACCTCTTCCATTCTCTTTTTTAATTCAGGAGATTCTGTGAACTTGCGTGCGTTCTCAATAGTATCCCACTCGAAAAGGATTGCCAGAGAATTAGGATCGTCTGAAGTGCGGAAAAGCATCCCGCCTTTGGAACCACTCTCTTTTCGTGTGGAAGCATGCTTGTCAAATCCTGCTTTCCATTTAGAGAAATCTTCGACTATGTGCTTGATAAGTACGTATACCATTGTTTATAACCCCCAATAATCATCTGGCTTATAGCTATATAGTGTTTTACAGTTGAAGTAGGATTGTTTCTAAACAGAACTCTTTGTTAGAACAAGTTGACTTGGAAATTGTTCTTAGAATTCTCAAAATACTGAGGATTTCCATAGATGCAGAATATGTTTGGCTTCAAATTGAAGCAAACAAAAACAACACCCCAACAATAACAGGCTGATGCACCAGATAGATCAACAACGACTTTTTTCCCAGATAACCCAGCAACCTCACAACAGCATTACCTTCACAATTACACATCCTGAAGCCCCTCTGATACTCAGGATAAAGGCTGTTCCCTGTGAAAACACCCATCAGTACAACGCCAAACCATGGGATCAGCGGAAAATAATCAAGGGTATAGAAACCGAGGGGTTTGATTCCAAGCCAGAGCAGCCAGGGGAAATCTGCATAGGCACTTTCCATGATCACGCCTGCAAACAGGAACAGAATGCCAGCAATCAGGCTGAAATTCCGGTATTTCAGGAATGGATAAGCAAGAACAATGGAAACACCGATGAGGTGCAGTATTCCAAAATAAATGGTTCCTCGTTCAAGGGCGATTGCTGTGACAACTGTAATAACAAGACCCCATGCAAAGATACCTGCACCTCTTTTGAGATTGTGAAGGAACTTATCCTGAGTACTAACCGCAGTAGAACTTATTCTTGAATAACTAAGCGTAAGGGAAACGCCCACAAGGAAAATGAACAGAATTGCGGCAGTCCGTCCGATTATCAGGAGAATGCCGGAATGCGTGTTAAATTCATGAATGCCGAGAAAATTCAGGTCGAAAAAGAAATGATAGAACACCATCAGGAAGATGGCTATTCCACGGAAGGCATCAACTTCAAAGAATCGTTTGTTCTGAATCTTATCCATTGTCTGCTCCTAAAGAAGACTATCACTTTTTCTTCTTTTTCTTATCTTTATTATCCTTAAAAACCGAACCAAGGTGCAATGCGTAAGTACCATCCTCTTTTATGGCCATGACTATTTCCTTGCGGTCAAGCAGGGAATCGAGGTTCAGTTCGTATGAACCGGGGCCAAGAATGCGTACGGATTCAACACGTTCACCTTCCTCTTCAATAACACGAGGAGGTTTCTTTTCAACCCCGAGGATATCATCTATTTCCCGGATGATCTTTTGAGATGATCCTTTTGAATCATCTTTGTGGGATGTTTCGTCAATGATAGTGTGCTTTTCCTCACCTTCAGTCCCTTCGGCGCCCTCCGCGACAGGGGCGGCAGCCTCCTCCTCACTCACGTAAAGGAACTTGTTCCAGCCACAGTTGGGGCATCCGCTCAATATTACTGAAGCACCGTCGATAAAGATAGATTCGCATCTTGTGCACTTATGAGGCATTGGTCCACCGACTTAAATAAGTATCATGATATATTAAAACACTTGCGATAAGCCTGTAATAGATAGCAGGCTCATCATTCATTAAGGTATTTGCCGATCAGGGGGTCGAGTTTCCTTCTGGTGTCATGAGGTATCATGGAAGGAACGGTCGTAATGGCACCTGCCAGGGCATCCTTACACATACAGTGCTGCTCAAGACTGAATTTCTCAAGAGAGGACACAATTACGTCCTTAACAGCAGCCTCGTTCTTCATGGCATTCTCAATGATGGTTTCGATGGTCACATCTTCCTCATGCCACACATCGTAATCTGTTACCGTAGCTATCATCGAGTAGCAGATCTCAGCCTCGCGGGCAAGTTTCGCTTCCGGAATAGCTGTCATACCAATGATATCAAAGCCAAGTGCCTGATATACGCGGGACTCTGCGCGGGTTGAGAACTGAGGACCTTCCATACAAAGATATGTTCCGCCTTCCTTGACGTTGTAACCTTTTGATCTGGCGACATCCACTATGTCCTTTGAAGTTTCGGGACAGAATGGGTCAGCAAATCCCATGTGCACGACTATACCATCCTCAAAGAAAGTGGAAGGTCTGCACTTTGTGCGGTCGTATATCTGGTTCGGGATAACTATATCCAGCGGTTTGAGTTCCTCCCTGAGACTCCCAACAGCTGAGGCTGCAATTATACGCTTCACACCGAGTTTTTTAAGTGCGAAGATGTTGGCTCTGGAATTAAGTTCTGAAGGAGAGATCCTGTGCCCCACCCCATGTCTTGGGAGGAAACAAACCGTCCTGTCACCATGTTCACCAATTGTGATGGAATCGGAAGGTTTTCCAAAAGGTGTATCAATATCCACCTGACGCACATTATCCAGCAGATTTGCGTCATATATGCCGCTTCCACCTATTATTGCAATATCAGCTTTTTCCTGCATTTTATCACTTGTATCTTGTAGATAAGTTTCAGATAAGTTTCCAGTATTGTTTCCCATCTTCACTCACAGAACTTACGATTCTCCTGCGGTGCATCTCTTCCAGTATTTCAGGAAGCCTGCCCGGCTGGGCAATCTCAAATGCAAATGAATCCAGTGAGTGATACATATAGAGGCCATGCCTTATAGCAGGAATGTCCCACATACCCCTGTCCTCTTTTTTCATGAGGGTTGATATGAGGTCGATCATATCTTCAATGAAATTCCACGGGAAAACAACCCATGCCCATTCCTCGAGGCGCTCGCCACAATAATCAGGGTCATGCACGGAAGAATCAAGGTATTGGAGAGTTGCGGTCCTTATTTCTTTCGGACCCTGCTGCTTTACATATTCAACCGAGCTGATCATGCTTTTACCCGTATCGGCAATATCGTCAACGATAAGTATGTTCTTCCCTGCAACTGCATTGTCAGCAAGGGGGTACCTTATCAGAGGTTCATCACCGGCAAGTGCAGTACCCAGGTAGTGTTCTATCTTAAGGCTTGTCAGGTCATCAAGACCCAGGAAATCACATAATACACGACCTGCGAACCATCCACCCCTTGCAAGGGCAATGATCATATCAGGTTCGTATCCTGAGGCTTTCACATCATTTGCAACATCCCTGCAAAGATCGTAAATGTAATCCCAGTTTGTAACAACACATTTGAATTTATCAGGTAAGGCCATTTGTATTATCTCCAATGCACCATATTTGCAGATACAGGATATATATTTATTTCACAAGGAAAAATATCGTTATACGAAATGCATATATAGTATGTAGATGTTGATGGAGGAGTACTCTTCCAGAATAAGCATCAATCTCCAAAGCGGGGTAGGGTAGCCAGGAGATCCCGACGGGCTCATAACCCGTAGACCGATAGTTCGAATCTATCCCCCGCTACTATTTTAACATTTGACTTTGATTTAGCCACCAATGGTGTGTCAAAACATCTATTTTTTCAAGTAACCTGAGTGAACGAGATGGAATTATCTATTGCCATATTCGGACTTGCAGCGGCAGCCTGTTGGGGAGCCGGAGATTTTAGCGGCGGAGTTGCAACAAAACGAAGTGGAGTATTGATAGTTGCAATAATTTCCCAGATCATCGGAATAATACTGCTTGCTTCTGCTGCATTGCTGTTCACGGAAAGCGTACCGCCTACATCAGATTTCCTGTGGGGTGCAGCCGCAGGACTTGCTGGAGGAATAGGACTTCTTGCCCTTTACCATGCACTGTCCATTGAGAAAATGGGCATCGTAGCCCCGGTTACAGCAGTTTTAAGCGCGATTGTCCCCATGACATTCGGGATAATATCTGAGGGACTCCCTACTGCAAGCCAGCTTATAGGTTTTATTTTTGCATTTATAGGAGTATGGCTGATATCAAGAGAAGAGAACAGCCCGAAGATAGAAATGGAAAAACTGAAGCTTCCACTCATTGCAGGACTTGGTTTCGGGCTTTTTATGATACTTATAGACCAGGTACAGTCAAGTGGTGTATTCTGGCCACTTGTCGGAGCAAGAATGGCAACAATCCCGACATTTATAATTGTAGCATCCTACAAAAAACAAATAAAGATACCTGCTCTCAATTTTTTACCGCTCATAGCGCTTGCTGGTCTGCTTGATACGGGCGGAAACGTATTCTACGCCCTTGCAGCAAAGGCCGGGAGAATAGACATTGCAGCCATCCTTACATCAATGTACCCTGCAGTAACCGTGCTTCTTGCATGGGTACTCCTGAAAGAGAAGTTGAAGAACAGACAATGGGTTGGGGTATTTGCAGTTATGATAGCAGTGGCACTGATAACCTGAAAATAAGACTTTTATAAAAAATAAGTATATAATCTCTGAAAGTGATTGTTCAAAACAATTCCTCTAACAAAATGATTAACTTTATATATCTGCCAGACAAAGCATATTTTACCTTTAACAAAAAATGGAGGGGTTTTTCTTGAAAGGAGAAGTGATTGATAAATTAGCTGCACTCATAACTGCAGCATTCGGACTGATAGCAGCTCTTGCATGGAACGATGCCATAAAATCATTGTTCATGGAAGGAGGAGCACTTTACTTCCTTGCTGCCTGGGGAATCTGGGCGTATGCACTGTTTGTCACCTTCCTGGCAGTTATAGCAACCATATGGATAGGAAGGATAGCAGCAGAAAAAACAAAGGAAGAGTAATACCCTTACTTTTCCTATTTTTGCTTTTTTATTCTTTGTTGTTGTTGTTCGTTCTTTTACCCGTATAACCACCCCTGAAGCTGCAATATACATGGGCTGTTGAGCACTTTATAATCAGCCGGCATTTACTGAAAATTGTCATATTTCCACTAGGGTTAAATATGAACTGCCCTTTAATAGAACAAAATAGAGAATTGAACAGGATGATCCTTAAATGGTAATGGATAAACTCGGGAATTCACTGCAGGATGCCCTTAAAAAACTGGTGAAATCAGGACGTATCGACGAACGGACCGTGAATGAGGTCGTCAAGGATATCCAGAGGGCTTTGCTCCAGTCTGACGTAAATGTCAAGCTGGTCATGCAAATGTCACAGCATATCAAAGAGCGTGCACTGAAAGAGGAAGTGCCCTCAGGAATGAGTCCCAGGGAACATGTAATAAGGATAGTCTATCAGGAACTTATCAGTATAATAGGAAAGAGTACTGACATCCCCCTCAAACCCCAGACCATCATGATGATTGGTTTGCAGGGTAGCGGTAAGACAACTACAACTTCAAAACTTGCACGCTATTTCCAGAGAAAAGGACTCAAACCGGCCGTGGTCTGTGCAGACACATTCAGACCGGGTGCATACCAGCAGCTGAAAACCCTCTGTACAAGGCTCAACGTCGCATTCTATGGCGAGGAAGGCAACCCGGATGCAGTCGGGATTGTAAAGAGAGGTCTGGAAGAGCTTCACAAATATGACGTACTCATAGTTGACACAGCTGGTCGCCACTCACTTGAAAGTGACCTTATCACTGAGATGGAAGAGATACACGCTGTGGCAAAACCGGATTACAAACTGCTTGTGCTTGACGGCGCTATCGGACAGCAGGCAAGCGAACAGGCACGTGCCTTCAATGATTCGATAGGAATATCAGGTGTTGTGATCTCCAAGCTTGACGGTACCGCAAAGGGTGGTGGAGCACTTTCCGCAGTATCCGAAACAAATTCATCCATCGCTTTTATTGGTGTAGGAGAAACACCGGATGACCTTGAAAGATTCGAACCTGACAGGTTCATTTCAAGACTTCTGGGAATGGGTGACATCAAGAGTCTCATTGAAAAAGCAGAGGAAACCCTTGGAGAAGAAGACTTTGACATGGAAGCAATGCTCCGTGGCAGGTTCACACTCAAGGACATGTACAAACAGCTTGAGAGTCTCAACAAAATGGGACCAATGAAACAGATCATGCAGATGTTGCCGCTTGGCGGACTCGGTGCCAAGATACCAGAAGACGCATATCAGGTAACAGGTGACAAACTCGGTCGTTACAGGGTTCTGATGGACTCGATGACAGAAGAGGAAATGCTCAACCCCAGAGTAATTGGCAGTGCCCGCATCAAGAGAATCGCAAGAGGGTCAGGCTGTGCTCCTGAGGATGTAAGGGAACTTCTGAAATACCACAAGATGATGCAGACCGCCATGAAAGGATTCCGCGGCGGAAAATTCAATATGCAAAAAATGATGAAGAAAATGGGAATGTGAGAGTTAATACTCCTCACATACCTTGAAGAAATTCATCAAAAGTTGTTCTCCTTTTTCTGTGTGTGCCACTTCAGGGTGCCACTGCACGCCAAATATAGGCCTGTCCACATGCCTCATTGCTTCACATTCACAGATATTAGACCTTGCAAGTTGTTTGAAATCCTCAGGCATCCTGACAACCTCATCAGCGTGTGATGCCCATACTGATGTCTTCGGACCCAGACCTTTGAGAAGCTCATCCTCGTCAACGATCTCAACTTCAATGTCCGCATACCCGCCCGAAACACCAGGACCGACCTCACCGCCAAATGTCTTTGCGATCACCTGATGCCCAAGACAGATACCAAGGATCGGAAGGTCGATGCTTTCAACATATTCAGAACATATACCAGCCCTGTCCAGTGTAGGACCACCGCTCAGTATGAGCCCATCAGGTTCTTCGTCAAGGATATCCTCAACAGGAGTTGTGTTGGCAACGATCTTAGTATCCATGTCCAGATCCCTTACTGCACGGTGGATAAGATGGCAAAACTGCCCATAGTTATTGATAACAAGAATTTTTAATTCTCTCATAGATTGTTTCCTGTATTTATTTTTATTAATATGTGTATCAATATTGCCATAATAGTAATTATGAATGGTCCTTTGTAGGTATAATGATTTATTACATACTAACATGTTAATAATATACTATTGGTGAAATACATGCAAAGGATATCTTCCCGTGAACGATTCATAAATGGGTCTCTAAATCCCCAAGACGTTTGTGCAACAGACATCATCCGTCATATACTGAACACCGACATGGAATTTGAGCCCGATTACTACGCTGACTTAACATATTCCGCAATCAATACAGATAAAGTTGTCCTCCATTGGATTGATAATATGGCGGATAATACGAAGGAATCATATACAAAGGTCATGGAGCAATATCGCCTCTTTTGTAAGATGACACCTGCTCAGCTAATTAAAGAAGCTCTGAATGAAGACGCTCAGATTCCCACAATGCGCAGGCATATTCAAAAATTAATAGGCTTTTATAATTTCATCAACAATGCAGGATATGAGTTACCGCAGCCTGATGGGACAGTCCAAAAGAAAGAGTATGCACCAAAGACATTGTTGCTAAAAATAGCTCCCGTAAGGTCTTTTTATGCAAAGTTTGGAATAGATATCCCACAAAAGGTGATATCACACAATATTGCACCAGAGCCGCTTCCTGAAAATGATAAATCACCCACAAAGGATGACATCCGTGAAGCAGTTCAGAAAGCAGGGAATCTTTTAATGAAGTGCCTTATATATGGGCAGACGTCTTCCGGGCTCGCTTCAGTGGATATACTTCAGCTTAGTATTGGACAATATGAGGACGGGAAGACCACAGTTAAGAAGTCAGTAAAGGACGAAGATGGTAATGAAAAATTGGTTGACGTCACCATTAGTATGTTGGTTGTCAAAAGACAGAAAAATAAGAAACGAAAAGGACACGAATTTGTCACATTTTTCTCCCCAGAAGTTTGTGATATCATAGATGCTTACCTTGAGCAGAGAAATGCTCCACCCGTGTGTGAAGGAAGGACATGCCGTGAAACCGTGACCAAGGCATACATGAAGCGGAGATATGATATAGATATAGAAAACGGCAAGAGCAAGCATGATTTGTTGCTCTTTGTGAATAACTCAATAAGTGCCAAATTTCTGGAGAATCGTGATGAAAAATACAGAAAAATATCACGAGAAGCAGTTAGGACGATGTATGTAACATTGTCCAACAGCTCTGAGCTAAATACCGCAATATACGAGTGGAGTACCATACGCAGTCATAAAATGAGGGAATTTTTTGGTAATACCTTAGAGAATAATACCAGTAAACCTAAACTGGTCAGGCATATGATGGGACATAAATCCGGTGCAGTGGAGAATGCATATTATAGACCACACCAAGAGACACTCAAAAAGTTTTATGTTAATGAATGTCTTCCTCTCATCCAGTTCACAGAAACTGAAGCCATCAGGCTTGTCGATGAAGATTTTATCCGGTTGAAATCACTTGAAGAAGAAATAAAACAACGTGATGTCCGTGATGCTGAACGTGATGCTCGTGAAGCTGAACATGATGCAAGGCTCAAAAGACTTGAAGAGCGTGAAAGAGTCCATGATGCGATTGACATGTTCAGGGACGGTATGTCAATGTCAAAAGATGAACCTGTTGTGAAGTTATTAGGTGGAATACTTGAGCATATGAAAGACAATGAGGACGTTAACTTTGATGATATTGACCTTGATGACGTACTTGAAAATGTAGGATTGGTCGAGGGTGAAGCTGATGAAACTGGTTTCATTCCATATGTGAATAAAGAATCAAATGATGGTGATATGAGGGAAAAACTTACTCCTGAAGCATCCGAGGACTGAAACCTTCACACTCCTATCACCTCCCTCATATCCCCTCCTTTTTTCCACCCTGCCACCCCTGTTCCTTCACACCCTCACCCCGGACGATACTGCTGTAACTCCACAGTACTTTATTGTAAACCTTTTCCACCCGGACATCGATTATTCACTGCTATCGATATTGCAAAATACACCCATATCTTGAGAGGTTTACAATATCCTTCCTGCCCCATGATAGCGATTTAGCCTGCACATATCGGTTGTGTAAATAAAATCACAACCGTGTACAAAGTGGCTTACATGCTACGTTTCTATTAATATGGTGCTAACTGCAACCAGAGTGAGGCGACTGATTGCGATTTTATCAATGAAGTATATAAGTGAACATCCACAATATACAACGCAAGTATATCGAGGATATAACATGAGAACTAAAAGAGATACAACCGTTTGTCTGGACAAAGACTTATACCCCGTCCTTGACCGTTTGAAGGGTCCGTTATCGAGGTCGGAGTACATCAACATGACCATCCGTGAGCATGTGGAAGCAAAGAACAAAGAACGTGAAAATGTATTCACCGCACACGAAAATGACTTCTGTTGTTTGATGTAATGAATTAAGAAAAAAGATTGTGCACACTTCCGATATTTCCAACCCCGGAAGTGTTGCAAATGTCTCAACGTCTATGTATAACAAGTCTTTTGATGTATTAAAATGTATCGATTGTACAGAAAACTGTACGACCTGTCAACATAACCATAGTCTCATCCATCAGCCTGAACAATCCCTGATTTCTCGATTCATCTCAATGATTCGAACTGTTTGTTCTCATGTTTCAAGAAAGATACGAAAATTGTTTTCCAAAGAGCAAACAGAACTTAATCCAAATCATTTTGATGACACAATTAATCTTGTCGATATGTTGTGTTCTGAAAATCTCTCAGAATCCAGAAATGACCTGTCATCACAAGACTTTTCCGAGCTTTTCAGGCTCCTTGATATAGATGTCTATGCATTAGACGAAATCAATATCAATCCGTCCGATAACGAATTTTCATTATTTTCCGAATCGCTATCAGTACCCGTAATTCCTCGTTCTTGCATTTCAAAAGCAACAGCAGAAGTCATCGAATCTTTTGCTCAAGAACAAGCAAAATCCACTCCTGACCCCTTCTCATGTCCTGATGTTCTAAGTCACTTAGAAAATCTTCTAAAACAGGCTAAATATCCTAAGTCATTCTACTGTGACTGCATCACATATCATGACGTGAATCACGTCCCATTCAACGATGGTGTCAAAGACCACCTAACGAGTATCTGCAATCTCAAGGTTAATGGTGTTCTATCCGTTAATCCTGACAGGGCTTCATGGTACGCCAAGCAGGGTTATATCAATGACTGTTCCCGTGAAAACAAGGCACAAGCATACATTACCGTCACAAAGCGGAATGTGAAATCTGGTGACCTCCATGAGTACAAGTTCCATCCTGTAGACCGATACTCACCTGAAGGTAAGGAGAAAAAATATAATGAATTCTTAGGGGTTATGAACTACATTATCAGTAACGACATGCTTGATGATATCACCATGTTGACCTTCACTATATCCCCATTCGAACCCAAGACCATCGGTTCTGTCAACCCATACCCCACTTATGATTACATGAAACATGACAGGATGATAGCAGATGCTCGTGTCAAGCTCGAAGCTGAACTCAGACGCATTGATTCAGACCGCAAGCTACACCGTGGACGTGGACGACCCAAGAAAGAACAACCCTTCTCAACAATGTTCACCTACGAAGCCCACAAAAGCGGATTCCTCCACTGCAACGTGATGTTCAATCGTGTCCTCACTCACAAAGAACGTGAAAGACTCATAGCCTATTTCACCAACAATTGCTGTGGCAACAAAGACGGAATTCACTTCGGAAGCCTATGTCAAGGCTATGTACAACACGCTTGTTACAAGAGATATGAAGGCGTGTACCTGAACCTCCGCAATGTGGAAAGACTACGAAAACGCAAGAACCTTACCTATGAGAAGGAATTCGGTCAGATGTTCAGATACCAATTCAAGTCATTCAAGGGTGTTGACCCTGACCACGAATATGCACAACGGTTCGCTGAAGGTAGGATTGAATTCAGGAACAAGAGGTGCAATATCGAGTACAAAGGTATTCGTATGTCCGGTATAACAGGACCGTGGCACAAAATGGCTATCGAGCTACGTGATACACCTGATGCCGATAAGGTCACTGAAGAAGACCTATATGTCACCCTCCGAGTAGTATTCACATGGTGCGACAGAGACAAAATCACTTGGCAACACCCTGAATATAGAGAGATAATGAAGACCCTTAATGATGTCAAAGATGAAGGAACTGTTCTAAAAGAGCGTCCGAAGTGTGACCACATTGACCATAGCACGATTGACCCAAGTACGGTAACAAAAGATGAGTATATCATAGCTTTGCATGGTGTTGAATTCTGGAAAATATGTCAACAGACGAATACTGTGATACCCGATTGCTACCTACTGGAAGATGGAGAGAGCTTCAAACCTGACAAGACCATTATTGCAGCATGTTCACCATCATTACCACCGCTTCAAACGATTAAGCCCGGAATTCGGATATATCATGGAAAATGTGATAACGGTATCTCACTGCCTTGCATCCGAGATGTTAAGGTCGATATGTCACAAGGTCCACGTGTAGCCATGCCTGTGCCCCCATCCGTTCAGACCGAACCAGAAGAAAGCGAATATGCATATGATTTCGATATCGGGATGACAAAAGCATTGGTTCCAGTGTCCCAATGTTTCATACCTGTGGGATGTGAATGTTAAAATTGTACCGAAAATCCTGCGATTTAAGCCCTTCAAATGTCTCAGACATAGTATGACACCAATTTACTGAAGTTATCTTCACACAGGCAGAATTCACAGGCAAATCCGGCTTATTGTCCTAATGTTCATATCAGAGCTTCAAATCACTCAAAATGCAAGTACGATAAATACAAAGACTTCATTCTACTATCCAACTATTCTTAAAACCCTAATACCTCAAAGAGATATTATTATACCTTCAACGTATCGTAGTTTTTTGAAATCGTGATATCTCAAGGGTATGCTTGACCACCACATCTGAGACGTATCCCACAATTGCCCTGTTCCCACATCCAACAACCACCAAAACCCGCAACAATTGACATGATAGGCATAGTCACCGACTGCATGAAATCAATCCTGAATCCCATACACGTATATTGTTATTGGGCGCCATGAACATACCACCTTCACAGAACCACTATCCCCTATCGCCATGCTATTCTCAATCGCTTCGTGGTATCATACTTTTCGCTATCGGCTAAATGTTTATATGGTTCTGAATCAATGAAGTAGTGGCATTATTCACCAACATACCATATGCGGGTCTCATCACGCCCGCCACCAGCCATCAAATGGGTGCAGGTTCTCTTACCAGCCTGCACCCCTTACCTCATACCATAATACCTTGACCTGAGAATAGACCTGATACACATGGCGACCCCCATAAAAGCAATCATCCTCCCGTTCCTTCTCAAGCAAGGTGAAACAGCAACGGAAAAGGTGGGAGTGAGTGCAAGAGTCTTATTCTCCATTTCCGGGCATAGAAACTGGAATAATTTCCGGTCAGGTTTATCGAAACTTGTCGAAAGGAACTTTCTATCCGTGGACAAAAGTCAGACACCGCACCGTTTTTATCTCACACCCAGAGGAACAGCCCATGCAAAAGACAGTGCCCTCGCCTTGAAGGAAGCCCGTGAAGCCCGAAGAAGGATACTTGGACTCGATGCAGAGCCGGAACCTGTCAAGGTCAAGGTATCCGTGAAGCGGAAAGTCAGGAAAGCAACTGAAAGGGTAGAACCCGAACCGGCGAAAGCACCTGAAGCACCGGTGACACTTGAAGAAGAACTTAGACAGAAGCTACACCGTGGACCCTTGACCCTTGATGACATCAGACTCATGACACGAGAACACGATTATTTCACAATCCGGGACCATCTCAGGGAATTCATCAAGGACGGGACAGTTGTATTCGATATAGATGCAGGTCCGGCATATAGGATGGTGTGAACCAATGACAAGACCTATAGAGGAACAGGTTCTTAGCACGCTACTGTATGGTCCAATGACCCTTGAGGAACTCCGTGCTGAACTTGACCATGATTCAGAGATACCTTTTATCATCCTGCACTTCATCCGTCTGGGATATGTCAGACGTGAAGAGGACACTTACAGACTCTCGAAAGCAGGTGATATCTGTATTACTTCAGTGCAAGAACAGCAAGCTCCGACCCCTTAAGCTATCCCGAAAATACAACCACATCGCTGAGGATTGCTCTCAATCGATTCTAACAAGACTTAATTTCACAGGACCTATGACCTGAAATATTATTTTTATCCTCATTTTGCAGGGGTTTCATGGGTGATTTCAGGGTATATTTTCATCCTGATATTTCCCTGATTTTCACAGATATTCCAAAATCCAACCCCGTCCAAGTGATTTCAATCTATCATTTTGCTATAATCAATATAGCTCAAAGGGATAGCAGTCTCCACTATGGTATGCAAATCTATATATCCATTTCAAACATCTTTGAAACCACTAGACAGCAATGCTGTCGATTATGAGGGATTTTGATGAAGAAATTTAGAGATTGCCAACTTAAAGGAATTATTCTACAATGCTTAGTTGATGAAGATAAGACATCAGAACAGATATATCAGCATATCAATATTCCCGATTATCCAAAGCAGCACCTATTTTCAGAATTATATGCTCTCAAGCGTAGGGGTTACCTTTCAAGAGATGCTAAAACCCGCACCTATCGACTCAATAAGAAAGCTCATGAGCATGTGGCAAATCCTTATATTTCAATTCAGAAACGCAGAGATAACATCCAACTGAAAGTTAATGCTATCCTTGAGAATGAAGAGGTTTTCAAGCAAGCTGTTCGGGTAGAGGTCGAGAACCGCATTGGCTCAGGTGGAAATCATGTCTCATCCGGTCATGGTGGTCCGATATCACAGCCTGCAAGCTCCGTGAACGATGAAGCAGTGCAGAAGCTGCTTCAGGCTAAGGATGTAGAAATAGAGAAGCTCCAAAGGTATGTCCTGCATCTGAGACGGGAATCTCAGTCACAGTCACCACAGAATCCACAGACTGCACAACCAAGTACAACATTATCACCAGAACAACAGCAGCAACAACAGCAGAAACAGAAGGATGAAAGGCAAAGAATCAGACGGAGAAGACGCATTTCAGAGTTCTACGCAAGCCGCAACCTTCCAATTGATGCACGGTTTCTGGCTGAGTGGAATCGTGGCAATGATAATCCTATCGGAGTCTACAAGTTTAAATTTAAGGGCTGGTGGTCAAAAAATAGCCTCGCCGTGATTGGACGGTCAAATCCTGAGTTGTCAAGAAAACATGTACTTGACAAGCCATTAGACCAACGAGGACTAATGATGGCGAACATCAGGATTACTGGTATGGACCAATCAGGTATATCCATTGCAGCACCAGCTTTACAGGACGGGAAAGGTCGTCTCCGATACTGAGGGTGACATTCTCACCCTTTCGATAAGCTGAAATTAACATGATGATAGGGATAATCGATATATGTATTCGAAAATACCCGGATATTCAGAGCAATATTACAACTTTATCAATGATACAGAAGGTACATTATGTATCATTTTGTAAATGAGACTTGATTTGCTGTTATTTTAAAACACGGATACCTTGAAGGTGTTTAATTTTGAAATAAAACACGGAGAATACGTATTTATACTCGTTGTATCATTTTTCTAAGTATGTACAGTAAAGAATGGTTACGAGTCGATGAAATCGAAAGTATGCTTGCATTACCGGACCTTTCAGAAAAATATGAGGTCTGGCTGCTCCTATTATATGTCCCTGCATTGCGAATTTCCGAGGCAATCAATGTCCGACTGAGAGATATCGACCTGAAAAGTGAGTCAATTGACATCTGGAAAGGAAAGGGTCATGCAGGTGAGCTTCAGAAAGTTCCCTGTGAAATCGGAACCCTCAAAAAAACAATTCGCTATGCAGAGCACTCAAACTTATGTCCGAACGACTACATCATGTTTTCCAACAAATCAAAACAAGTAACAAGAGGACACGTTTACAAAACTGTGAACAAAATTCTACATCAAATTAACGATGAAAAGACTATCGGCTGCCACTGTTTTAGACGAAGCCGGGCGCAGCATCTCCTTGATGCAGGTCTGCCTCTTGTATTCGTTTCTAAGCTATTACGTCACAAAAACCTGTCAACCACTATGCATTATTTGAATGTCTCAGTGACGGATATCCAAAGAGAGATGTCCAAGATAACTGACCCTATGGACAGGATAGGAGCGGTGATTTGAAACACAAATACCTCGGAGCGATGCGATTATGAATGAAAGTCTTAAATACTCACATTCCAAATCAATATCCATGACTGCAATTGACAATGACACAGCCGCCGTCCGGCTTGCATCCGCCACCACAGAGCTTGAAGACCTCAGGAAGTACTGGTCTAATCTCGCATGGTGGGAACGGAACATGTCCTTAGAAGCTGCTTTTGATTGTATCTTCGAAGTCCAGAACATTGATGAATACAAAAGCAGATGTGAACTTATCATTGACAAGGCTGAGGAACTTGATGTTGAAAACATGGCGACATATCCGAGTGATGAAGAGCTTGAGAACGACACCGACATGGACCTATACTACCAAGGAAATCCCCGACTACCTCAGGGGATGTGTGTGGACCTGATGCAACGCTTTTCATCCCCTGAAATAGCTGAATTAGCGGACTATATGGGTGTAGATGCAGAAGAGCCACTTGATGTACTATTGGAACTTAACAATCGTTCTATGGCTACTTATTATGCTCTCAGGAACCGTATCGGTGAGATGGTCAAGGGTCAAATACAGTATGCACAGGCTTGAGACCAAATATCAAAGGGTAGCTACCTCCGCTCCCACACCACAGGTGCTCCCGTTCCAGTCATTGACGACCTACTGTCGTCACTTCTTTCTCTTACACACATAGGAGGAAATTTATTCTTGAATATAGCTTTTCTCGAACAATATGTCCCATCAACGAATAATATATTCTTGCACTTGCTGCTATCGATTGTCCGACTTTTCGAGATGAAATAAGTATCATCCTCAATGAAATGATACTCGGAACCGGACAGGACGACAGCCGGAAAGTCTATCCTTAGTACACTCGGACCGGACCGACAAAATACGCATGTAGAGACGTGATGAAGAATAATTCTCATTGGTGGTCCATGTCGTGAATACAGGGGCATATCCTCTCTGAGACATGAGATAATGGTCTGACTTAAAGATGATGTCCAAGGTCAATATATGCCCTTAGAAGCGAAATATGAAATTATAATGTTATTTTTATAAATAAGATTCGTGCTGCACTGGCGGAGTCAGTGAACAGTATTAACCACGGTCCACAAGGTCCACGGGGGTGTCTGTGTGGATGTGGGGAGCATCTGCCGTAACTGGGGATTAGGTGGACAAAGTGGATGAGGTGGACTGAAACACAGAGGAGGGCTGATTGATTAGCCTGATGTCGATTCTATGATTAGGACTACTTCACACAATACATCATAATGCCAGGACAAACGATAATACAACAAAAATAGCTCGCTTGCTTTTGAAAATTCATATTGAAATATATCAATAATTGATTATGCCTACAAAGGTCAACCGATAATAGTAACTAACCATATAAGAGGGTTTCATACTTAAATGACTGTAAAACATTATATGCTCAAAAGATACTATATAAAATCCTTACCACACATACTAATGAATAATGTTAAGTAAAAGTATAAACTAAACTAAATCAGGGAGAGGAAATTTCATATAAACTTAGAGCATAAACGCTCTCTTTGTTGCCATAGCAATGCTTGGACGAGGTACCACATTGGAAACTAAATTCACAGGAATACCAGGATTGGATGAGATCCTTGGAGGAGGCATCATAGCCCCTTCCACAATATTGATCGCAGGGAACCCGGGTAGCGGTAGGACCACCTTTGGAGTGCAGGGGTTATGTGAAGCAGCCAAAAACGGAGAGAACGTGCTTTACGTATGCATGACCTCTAAATCCGAAAGCGCTGTCAGAGAAGGTCTCTCAAACTACGATTTTTACGAAGAGTCCCTGAACATCCGCACTTTTAATATTAGTTCCGTTGAAAGGGACCCACTTACGATGCTGGTTGAACTCGGGAATATCGTGGCATCCCTTAAACCAGACAGAGTATTGATAGACCCGGTTACACCCATAGGATTTGGCTTCCCTGAAGCTGAAAGAAGAAGGTTCATGTATTCACTCAATTCCGCAATTGGAGAGTGGAATGCCATTGTTTACCTGACAGGAACAATGTCACAATCTGATGTGTGCAGGTCAGTCATCAGCGATGTGGTTGAAGGGATAGTATATCTTTCACAGGAGATCGAAAGAAGAGGAAGCAAGCGCACGATCAAGATAATGAAAATGAATCGCCCTAACTACATAGAGGGAGAACATTCATTCGACATTTCAAACAGCGGAATAGAGATATACCCCAGAATAACCACCCATGACACTGAACAATTATCACCTGAAACGAGAATTGATTCAGGAATCCCCAGGTTCAATGAATTGATCCGCGGAGGACTCTTTGAACTATCATCCACGTTGATAGCAGGAAATACAGGTACAGGAAAAACGTTATTCGGGCTTCATTTTATTGTCCAGGGAGCCAGGGATGGCGATGCCGGAATTATCAGTACTTTTGAAGACAGCCCTGCGGAATTACGTCGTTATGCTTCAAGTCTCGGGCTTGAGCTTGAAGAACTTGAACAGAAAGGACTGATAAAGATCATTTACACACCCCCGCCGGAGATCAATGCCTGCAGACATACTGTAGAGCTCAGGAAGAACATTGAAGAAATGGGGGCAAAAAGAATACTTCTGGATGATATATCCGGATTTGATTATGTGTTTGGTGACCCTGTTGCCAAAAGAGAGCATATTGCCAATATGATGAGGAACTTTAAGGATGTGGGAATCACATCCATGCTTATCAGTGGTAACCGGGCAGCTGGCAATAATGTGCTTACAAGTGAAATACCGGTTTCATCACTGGTGGATGTGTTGATACTTCTCAAACACGTAGAGATTGGCAAGGAGATCAAAAAGACCATGTCAATTATGAAGATGCATGGTAGTGACCATGAGAAGCATCTCATCCAATATGACATAGATTCTGAAGGAATACACATCGGTGAATTCCTGAAAGATATGTGATACTCTTTATTTTTCTTTTATGATAGCCAATACAAAAACATTTAAATACATATCCGTGCTACTATGCCACATAGTAGCAAAGATAGTATAAATACATCAATGTATATTATAATACATTACTACTCATATAGTAACATACAACGAGGGTGAAATCATATGACAGAAATTGGTAAGAAGATTCGTATCGAAAGGATCATGCACAGAGAAAGCAGGAACATGGTAATAATCCCCATGGACCATGGATTATCAGACGGACCTATAAAGGGCCTGATAAATGTGGCAGATTCCATAAATAAAGTTGCAGATGGAGGAGCGGATGCAGTACTCATGCAGAAAGGAATCGTCACTCATGGTCATAGAGGATACGGACATGATGTAGGACTCATAGTCCACATGAGCGCTTCTACATCCCTTGCACCGGACCCAAATAACAAAGTACAGGTATGCTCTGTGGAAGAGGTCATGAAAATGGGAGCTGATGCCGTATCAATACATGTTAATGTGGGATCAGAGACCGAAGCAGAACAGTTACAAAAACTCGGAAGCGTATCTGAAGAATGCAACTACTGGGGAATGCCACTTCTTGCAATGATGTACCCACGCGGAAAGGACATCAGCAATCCCCATGACTCAGAACTCGTTGCACATGTTGCAAGAGTTGGCGCAGAGCTTGGTGCAGATGTTGTAAAAACCCTATACACCGGAGATGTAGATACTTTCAGGGATGTAGTACAGGGTTGTCCCGTACCTGTGGTAATTGCAGGCGGACCAAAAACAAACACTGACCAGGAGTTCCTTGAAATGATCCAGGGCGCCATGGAAGGCGGTGCAAGAGGTGTTGCTATCGGAAGGAACGTGTTCCAGCACGAGAATCCTACAAAAATTACAAGAGCAATAACAGAGATAGTGCACCATAAAAAGTCAGTTGAAGAAGCACTGGAAATGCTGAAATAAAGAGAGATAATTTCCTTTGCTTGCGGATGTGCTCATATGAATAATAAGATAATCTGGATAAAAGCCGATGAAGGCAACTGGGATGAACGCAAGGCTGTAATCACTACCGGAATGGAATCAGGAGTAGATGCCATACTGGTCGATGCTGTAGATGTTGAAAAGGTGAAAGCACTTGGAAACGTAAAAGTGGCTGCCTTTGCTACCAATGATGTTGAAGGAGCAGAAATAATCGTAGTCGGAAAAGGAGGAGAAGGAGATGGAACAAAGCCATTGCCACCTGACTACGGAGGTTCCCTTGACATTACAAACGCCCTTCGCCTGAAAGAGAAAGGACTCAAGGTTGCAGGCTATGTCATCATCCAGAACAAGAACTATGAGAACTTTGCAGCCGAAATGGGAAATGTCTGCGATTATCTCATTACCATAGGCACGGACTGGCAGGTCATTCCACTGGAAAACCTCATTGCAGGACTTCAGAAAAAGGATGTTAAACTGATATCAGGAGTTCAGAACTCAGAAGAAGCAAAACTTGCTTTTGAAACAATGGAGCACGGAACCGATGGTGTGCTTCTTGATACAAGAGACCTGAGCCAGATAAAGAAGACTGCCGAGGTCGCTGAAAGCGCTGGTGTCACTAACCTTGAGATAAAAACAGCCGTTGTTACAAATGTTGAATCTATCGGTATGGGTGACAGGGTCTGTGTAGACACATGCAACCTGATGGTAAAAGGAGAGGGAATGCTTGTGGGTTCGCAGGCAAACGGTATGTTCCTTGTGCACTCTGAATCAGAGGAAAGCCCATACGTCGCATCCCGTCCGTTCAGGGTCAATGCCGGCGCTGTACATGCATACATCAAAGTCGGCGAAAAGACCCGCTACCTTTCCGAACTTAAAGCAGGCGACCAGGTCACCATAGTTGACGGGGACGGCAAGCAGAGAACAGGAGTGGTCGGCCGGGTAAAGATAGAAAGAAGGCCACTTATCCTTGTTGAAGCAGACCTTAATGGAAAAATCATCAAGAATATCCTGCAGAATGCAGAAACCATAAAGCTTGTTACTAAGGACAAGGAACCCGTAGCTGTGACCGATCTGAAGGTTGGCGATGAGATACTCGTCCACTCAGAAGACATAGGCCGCCACTTCGGGATGAAGATAGAAGAGACCATTATCGAAAAGTAAGGTGGTCGGTTATGGTGAAAATAGGGACTTTTGACCTCGATGAAAAACCTGCAATTGTCTCAGTAATAGACGACGATCCGGCGGAGAATGCAAAAGCTGCAAACTGGCTGGGAGCCGATGTACTGGAATTGAGACTTGACCTTCTCAATTTTTCAGACCTTGAGGAAGCAAAGAAGACAATTGAAAGGATAAAAGTGAACACCAACCTTCCGTGTATTGCAACCAACAGGTTACAAACCGATGGTGGTAAGTGGGAAGGCAGTGAGGAAGAAAGGATTGCATTATTGACATATATCCTTCCTTTTGTGGAAGCAATTGACATCGAGCTCAGCGCAGATGCAGGCCAGCGCAGCAAACTCATAGATGCAGCAAAAGCTGCTGGTGTGACTGTTATCGTTTCAGCCCATGATTTCAACTCCACGCCCTCTGTTGAAGAAATGAAAAAGATACTCAACAACGCGTATGATGCCGGTGCTGATATTGCAAAGCTGGCAGTCATGGCACAGTCAAAGCAGGATGTGCTTAATGTACTTCAGGCAACTGCCGATATAGATAAACCGGTATGCACCATCGCAATGGGAGAAATTGGCAAACACAGCCGCATAGTTGCTCCATGCTATGGTTCACGCCTGACATACGGTGCAATAGCAAAGGCCGTGGCACCCGGGCAGATAAAGATACATGAACTTAGATCAGCCCTGGAGATACTCTTTTGAGAACAGTTTTCGGCGTATTCGGTGACCCGATAGCACATTCACTGTCTCCGGATATGCACAATGCAGCCTTTGATAAACTTGGCATGGAATGCACATACCATGCGTTCAAAGTAAGTCCGGATAATTTGAAGAACGCATTGCTTGGAGCGAAAGCCATGGGTTTTGGCGGCATAAACCTCACAGTCCCGCTGAAACAGGAAGCTTTGAGGATCATTGATGCTGACCCGCTGGCTAAGGGCATAGGTGCCATCAATACAGTTGATTTTAAAGATGGAATCACAGGCTACAATACCGATGGTCTTGGGGCAAAACGTGCCCTCGAAGAAAATGGAGTGGAAATAGACGGCTCCAACGTACTCATAGTAGGTGCAGGCGGTGCTGCAAGAGCTATCGCATTCCAGTTCGCCAAAGACGGAGCGAATATCACCATCGCCAACAGGACAGAGAATAAGGCTATTGATCTTGCAACAGATGTATCATCGGTTGGTTTTGCAAGGGGATGCGGACTTGAGCACCTTAAAGACTCCATCGATGGCAGCGACATCCTTGTTAATTGCACAACCCAGGGTATGCACCCTAAAACAGAAGGAACTATAGCAACCGCAGAGGATATGCATTCCGGACTGACGGTATTTGATATTGTTTACAACCCGCTGGAAACCAGACTATTAAAAGAAGCAAAGAAAGCAGGTGCAAAGGCGGTCACCGGGGAAATGATGCTTGTATACCAGGGCGCAGAGGCATTCAGAATATGGACGGGTGTTGAGCCACCTATCGATGTTATGAAAAAAGCAGTGTTGGAGGGACTTGGAATTTGAAAGTCCTTATCATAGGCGGTACCGGTGAAATGGGGCAGTGGTTCACCCCTTTTTTTAAGAACCACGATTATGATGTTGTTGTATGGGGCAGCAGCGGAAAGACAGAGATAGCAGAGAGAATGGGAGTTGAATTCGCCCGCGACCTTGATGCTGCCGTTAGCACCAGTGATATCGTAATAGTCACCGTGCCCATCAACATCACTGAGAAGGTCATCAGTGAAACTGCACCTAAAATGAAAAGTGGCAGTCTACTGATGGATTTCACATCCCTGAAGGTCGGCCCCACCGAGGCCATGAAGAAGTATGCTCCCAAAGATGTGGAGATACTCGGCACCCACCCTATGTTCGGACCATCCATACCAAGTCTGCACGGCCAGATATTCATACTTACACCAATTGAAGGACGCTGCGATAAATGGTTCCCGGTCATGAGGTCACTTTTTGAGGATAACGGTGCACATATCGAAGTTATCACCCCGGCCGAGCATGACAGGTTCGTATCAGTTGTACAGGGACTTACTCACTTTGCTTACATCACCATCGGTACGACCTTTGACCGGCTTGATTTCAGTGTGAATGAATCAAGGCGCTTCATGAGTCCGGTCTACGACATCATGCTTGATTTCGTTGGCAGGATACTTGGACAGAACCCTTATCTCTATGCATATATCCAGATGGAGAACCCGGAAGTTCTAAAGGTGCATGATGCTTTCATGCAGCAGTGCAGCGAGATGTCCTCCATTGTCAGGAAAAAGGATGTTGAAGCCTTCACAGCAAAAATGAAGGAAGCTGCAGTGCATTTTGGAGATACGGCATCAGCACTGCGCAGGTCTGACAAACTCATGAACTCAAAGATAGCTGAATTTGACAGGCTGCTGGATTCCATCGGCCAGGAGATTGGTGTCAGGCACATTTATTCAGGAATTGTCCACACTGGAATTGTCGAAAAAGTAAGTCCAAGAGATGTTGTTTTGGATGCCGGCAGCAGGATGATATCTCTTAAGATAGAGAACATCCGCCTGTTAAGTGAAGAGGAAATGCATGAGTGGAAACTTGACAACCTCGAGCATCATTTAAGAGATATATCGGTACTGATACCGGAAGAAGCTGATGCAGATGTGATCATGGAGCTTGTTTCCTGTAATGAGGATATTGTTTCAATTGAGATAATTGACAGGTACGATGGAATTGAAGGGACTGAAAGGCTGAGTGTTACATTCCGCGTAATGATTATGGGCGATGTTGAAGTGGAGAAGGTGCATCAGGAAGTGGAGAGGCAACTGAAGGGGATTGGTTGCAGTATCCGTGGAGAAGAGCAACTCTAAAATAAGATCCCAAAGGGACTGCTTTTTTGCTTATTATTTGAAAAAAGGATAACCATACCTTCCTCACAAGGTCTTCACCTTTTGAGATACCTGCACCACAGAGAAACTGTACTGCCGGATTAATTCTTTTTACTGCTTCAACTGAGCCTGTAACGACCCCAGAGTCAACTTCTGATACAGAGATGACGGAGCCGATAAGCCCAGATGGCTCCACTACAACATAATCAGGATCTGGTGCTCCTACAGAGGTTGCAACTTTGGTGGTACATACTATTTCTTGAGCCTTGCACCCTTTGCAGTAATAATGGATGTATCGATGTTTGCCAGTGTAAGCCGGCATAATCCCAGTGAATAAAAGGGATACGTATAAAGGTTTAAGAGAAAATGAAAGGACCAGTGTGATCTAGCGACATCAGCTGTAAGCTTAGAATATGAGATCATTTCGGATGATCGTTTCTGACTCCGTACATATAATACTGCCATGGCAGTTCTTACATAAGTTTCACGGGCAAATATTATCAGTCACCTCCGCCTACATCAAATAGTGATAATGTGAAAGGCTCATCCCCAAGACCCCAACAATACCTACGGTTTTTTAAGATAGGAATTTTCTTTACCGCTGTTTTTGGAATGTACCTGGGAATCCAGGGCCTCTATCTTATGATAGTGGACAGGAACTTCATATCAGGCATACCACTCTTCATTGCCGCACTCCTGATAGCACCACCGCCTATCGGCATAGCCAGGATGATGAAAGAGCAATTCAATATTGACCTTTCAATAACTGTCAGAGTGATAACTGCAACCATGATGCTATTGATCGCATGGCTGAGCCTGCCTTGAAAAAAGTAATAGAAAGTGATCAGACCTTGCTTACAAGGTCTTCCAGTGCAGCCTTAGGATCAGCAGCCTTCACGATACCCGATGCCAGTAGCACACCTACAGAACCAAGTTCAAGAGCTGCTGCAAGATCCTCACCTTTTGAGATACCTGCACCGCAGAGAACCTGCACTGCCGGGTTGATCCTCTTAACTGCCTCAACTGAACCTGTGACTACCCCAGGGTCTGCTTTTGATACAGGGATACCGGAACCTATAAGCTCTGGCGGTTCCACTGCCACATAATCAGGGCCAAGGGCTGCTGCTGCGGCTGAGGTTGCAACGTTGTTGGTGCAAACTATGGTCTTAAGGGCTGCATCTCTTGCAGTTGTGATGGATGCGTCGATGTTTGCCAGTGTAAGGCGGCATTCGGAATGATTGATAAGGGTTCCAATTGCGCCTGCATCCTTGATGGACTGGACGAATGCATGTCCTGTAAAGCTGCCTGCTCCTACAGGATCAAGACTCTGTGCGTAGACCGGGAGGTCCACCTGTGATGCCACACGGTAGATGTCACAGAACTGCGGTGCAACACCGATATCAATTCCGGACTCATCTGCAACTTCCTTACATGCCTGTGCAACCTTTACGGCGCCTTCGCCTGTGCCCTCAAGATATGTCTTAAGGTTCAGGACTATCAATGTAGAACTCAAATTAAATCTCTCCAATATGAATATCAGTATGCGTATCTTGTGCGCACCACTATAGATGTAACTCCAACTATAAATATAAGGGTGAAAGAAGGACGAAAGAAACGCTGAAATAAAGGTCTAAGCCAAGAAAAAAGAAGATAAGAGTGTGGAAATTCCACACGCTTAAAAGTCGGTCATTACTCTGAACTGGTCGATCTCAGGGTTGTTAAGACCTTCAATGAATTTCTCTGCGACCTGCCTTACATCCTTTGCGTTGGTGATTGCTCTTCCAACTACAAGAATGTCAGCACCTGCTGCAAGAGCGTCAGGCATTGTGTCGATACGTACACCACCGGCAACTGCCACCAGGATCTTTGGTGAGAGTGCCTTGATGGCTTCGATGCTTCCCCATGCATGTGCAGTGCCTTCTACATCGATACCACGGTGCAGTTCAACAACATCAGGCAGTACATCGAGCTGCTTAAGGACTGCTACAGGGTCATCACAGTTGAGTGTGTCCATGAAAGCATAGATACCTGTCTTGTGAGCTTCCTCAATAACTTTGTTCATGGTTGCTATTGGTGCAAGTGCTGAAACAACGATTGCGTCTGCGGTTGCATCTGCAACCATACGTGCCTCGAGGTTTCCTGTGTCGAGGGTCTTGAGGTCAGCAACTATGAATGCATCCGGGCGGACCTCTCTGAGCTTTGAGATTACGTCAACACCATAGCGTTTGATAAGAGGTGTGCCTGCTTCCAGAATAACGTGGTCGCTCTTTGGAATCTGGTTGACGATGCTGAGAATTGCACTGATGTTCGGGTTGTCAAGTGCAACCTGCAGGTATGGAGGGTTCCAGAGTCTGGATACCTTGAATCCCATGATAGCGTGACCCATTCTGTCCTTCTCCTTAAGTACTGTGTCAACGTCAGGGAAGCCATCTACTGCACGTTTTACAGCGAGTTTTGCTGCTCCGTAGTTGTATCTGTAGATCTTGTTGTAGTCCTTTGCTTCAGGGTGGATGAAAACACTTGCAACAACAACGAGGTCTTCAATATCCATGTCACCGAATGCTCCTTCTTCAAGGGCATCTGCAACAGCCTTTGCAACAGCAGCCTGTGCAGGACCGAATATCTGTGAAGCCTGGCCCATATTCTTTACTGTTACCTTTGGCACGATAAGTGTTGCAGGTTTTGTAGGAAGGTTTGGACGGATGACTGAGAGCAGAGGTGTGTGACCTGCTGACAGCTGTGTTAGACCATTTGCAAATGCCTGACCTACAGGACCGTCTTTGTTTCCGATCATAAGGTCAACGTGTGCGAGTTCTGGTGCCTCGCCGATTAATGCTTCTCCGATTAGTAACATGATTCTCACTCTTATACTAAAGTAAATATTAGTTCATTTATTAGTTGATTAATGTTAATGCAAGTATGGAATTTATCAGTTCTCGTGCAAAACCAGCACTTTTTATATTAGAGTTGCGGCATGTATCACGAGATTTGTGCTTTATATATTATATATCATAAATAGTTTGTTGAAGCTATCATCTTTATTTTATCCCTATTTTGAAAAACATAGAGCCTTTTAAGGCACAGTATACGTTAAGCAAGAAAATTGCAACTCATCCAAAAAATACACCGGCTTTTTAAAATATATCCTGCTTTATAAGTATTAAATGATGGAAGAGAGGGAACAAAGAGCGTGGCTTCAGAGAGAAGTCATGGAATGGGAAAATGATGGCATAATCAATGACGAACAGTTAAATGCCATATTGTCAAGATACGATATGCCGACAAATTTCCGTGATGAAACTGCAACCAAAAAGGACGGAACATCACAGACCATCCAGGTAATGTCCATACTTGGTGCCTTACTTGTCGGAGTAGGAGCAATCCTTTTTGTTGCCGCTAACTGGAAAGAACTTCCCACTTTTGCAAAACTGCTACTCCTGTTCGGTACGACATATTCCACATATTTTGCAGGCTGGAATTTGAAATACAGGAAGGACACTCGCCCTAAACTGGGAGAAGCCTTGCTTTTTCTTGCCTCGCTGCTGATAGGCGCAACAATATTCCTGAATGCACAGATATTCAATGTCAATGCAGATGCACACTGGCTTTTACTCGTGTGGTTAATAGCAATACTGCCCTACGGATATGCATTCAATTCAAGCAGTATCCTTATCCTGAAAATATTCGTATTTGCCCTGTGGACTGTGTTTTATGTTGGACAGAATACGGAACTTTTCGTGGGTTCTTTTGGCATCTTCATGTTCTACCTGTTGTTAGGCATCAACCTGTATGGACTTGGACAGATACACCTGAGATTTGAACGCTTTTCACACTTCAGGGAATTGTACCAGGGATCAGGGCTGTTCTTCATTCTTATATCGTATTTCTACTTCTCACTGGAAACACCGTTCAGGCACACATTAACACGCATAGCACCACTGACAGGGACGCTTCAGGCACTTTTTATCCTGTTCATGCTGATATCGGTCATAATGATAGTACAAAGTGCCCTGTTATGCAAAATGCATGAGAATAGCAAATACGAGCTTATTGTGCTCATACTCGCATTTGCAGGCCTGTTTGCCATCTGGATGCTGACCATATTCAAAGATTCACTCGCAGTCTCGCAGGTTCAGGATTACGGACTGACCCAGCTGGAACCCGGCACAGCCACATTGCTATTCATTCTCTTTAATCTCATGTTCTTCATCCTAACTATAGGGAGCATACTCATCGGATACTACAGATCAATATTGCCATTTGTCAATATAGGAATGGGTTTTTTCATAATCGGAGTATTGCACCTGTATTTTACTACATTATACAGGTCTTTGCCCAGGTCCCTTGCATTCATTGTTGGCGGACTGATCCTCCTGTTGTTTGGATGGTACATGGAGAAAAAAAGGCGCATAATAATAAATGATATAAAAGAAGGGGAACGCGCATGAAGCAAAAACAATTCCTTTTGCTGATGGCATACTCACTGATAGTCATCTCACTGATATTCCTGCCTAAATATACTACATTGAACCATGGGAAAGAAATTGTACTAAAAACCGAGCCTGTTGACCCGAGAGATGTATTCAGGGGAGATTATGTAATCCTCAGTTATGAAATATCAAACGTGAACCTTAATGAAACACCCTATGACTATGATTTCATGGACGGTGAACATATATATGCAGTACTCTCTGAGAAGGAAATATACTGGACCATAGATTCACTAAGCCACGCAAAACCTGCCATTGAGGATAAAGATGTCTGTATGAAAGGAACAGTTACCCGAAATACAGGTGATGCCATAATAATCGAATGGGGTATTGAGAGTTATTTCGTACCTGAAGGAGAAGGGTGGCAGATCCAGAAACAAATGGATAATATTTCCGTGATAGTTTCAGTTGATAAGGGTTGCTCTGCTGTGGTCAAACAGCTTTTGATTAATGGTGAACCACTTGAGTTCGAATGAGCTCCATGAGTCAAAAGGTTTCAGATAATCTTAGGACAGATATCATCCATGATACACCCATCGCATTTCGGACCAACTGGACGGCATACGTTCTGTCCGAACAGGACCATCAGTCCATTGATGTCCTTCCAGTCCTTTTTTGATATCACTTTCTCAAGCTCTTTTTCCGTCTCATCGGGGTCTGGTGTCTCAACAAGACCCATGCGGTTGGATATCCTGTGTACATGAGTATCCACTGCAATGACATCCTGCTCAAATCCATATCCAAGCACGCAGTTGGCAGTCTTCCTGCCAACACCCGGCAGTTTGAGAAGCTCATCCATGCTGTCAGGGACAACTCCATTATAGTCCTGAAGAATAATACGTGAAATATCAATGATACGCTGGGCTTTCACCCTGTAGAAACCCACATTCCTTATCAGTTCCTGTATCTCATCCACGTCGGCCTCTGCCATTTCCTCAACCGTGCCAAATGCCCTGAAAAGGTTCTGCGTTGTGGGGATTGTCACTTCATCACGGGTGCGCTGGGACAGGACAGTGGATATCAGAAGATAGAAAGGATCACGGTTAATGTGAAAGTAACCATTCGGATACAATTCCCTGAGGCGTAAGACTACATCTTTGACATACATCAAATGAATGAGAATCTTCAGGATATAAAAATACTTTGTAAATGAGGAATCATAATGTCGAAAATAAGCAGTGAATACTTTATTTTTTAGTTACTTGTTTGTACTCTGGCTTTTGCTTTTAAGATAGGAAGGGAAATGCACGTGTACAGTTGTTCCGGCACCTTCATCACTTTCTACCCAAATCTTCCCGCCATGTATCTCTGCTATTGTTTTACTGACGTACAGACCCAATCCGCTTCCTCCATACTTCCTTGACATGGAACCATCTATCTGATAGAAACGTTTGAAAATATTGGATAATTCATGCTTGGGCATACCTATTCCGGAGTCTTTTACCATGACATGAACATCACCCCCATCCTCAAAAGCACGAATCAGAACCTTTGAGCCATCGTGACTGAATTTTATGGCATTGTCAATTATAGACCTGAAAAGATAGGGCATGTATTCCACATCCCCATTTATCAAAGGCAAATTCTCTTCAAAGTCAAGAAGAAGTATCAGACTTTTATCCTCAGACCTGAATGAGAAATATTCCACCACTTTCCTTAAGCTGTCCTCTATCCTGATAGGGTCCATCCTATAGTGAACCTTACCTGATTTGACAATACTCATGTATATCAGAGAGTCCAGCAGGAAACTTAAGTGGTCATACTTGGTAAGAACCGTTTTCATGGCATTTTTCTGCCTTGTGTTAAGTGGACCCATCACTTCATCATGGACAAGTTCGCTGTAACCCTTTATCGAAATGAGAGGAGTTTTTAATTCATGACTCAGGTTGGAGAGAAATTCATCCTTCATCCTTTCAAGAGTTTGGAGTTCCTCATTCTTTTTTGTCAGTTCTGCAGTGTACAAGCTGATCTCCTCTTCAGCCTTCTTGCGCTCAGAGATATCACGGGTCACGCCAAGGAAAAACTGGAAATTACCATCTTCATCATAAACAGGATTTGCAATGGCTTCGGTCCATATACGGCGACCGTCTTTATGATATTGTTCTATCTCAAAACTCTCGGAGTAGCTAGCTTCACCGGCCTTCAATTTATCATAGAATCTGCTAATCGCATTAGCTATTGTAACCTGATGCTCAGGAGGGAATATCTCATCAAATGACTGGTTAGCAACTTCTTCAGATGTATACCCCCTTAATTTAAAAACTGATGGGCTTGTATACATGAATTTGCCTTCCTTACTCAAAGTCCATATTACATCATTGGCATTTTCTGCAAGGAGACGGAATTTGTGTTCACTTTCCCTTAAGACCTTCTCTGCATACTTTCGCTCACTTATATCCCTTACATTACACAGAAGAGCACTGATGTTATTGTATTCAATTACCCTTACACCCATTTCCACCGGAATTGAGCTGCCATCCTTTTTCAGATATGCAAGCTCAAATCTGCTAAATCTATTTTCCATAATGTCTGCAACTATTTCGTAACAGACCCCCTGGAACTCAGGAGCTACAAGGTCATCCCGTGAGATAGACAATAATTCATCCATGTTATATCCAAGCATCTCACACGCAACTGAATTTGCATCGACCACATTACAGTCTAAATCAAAAATAATAATTGCATCTGCTGCGTTTTCAAAAAGAACCCTGAATTTCCCTTCGGATGCCTTTAGCTTCATGGAAGCAAGTCGTTCCTCTGTCACATCTGAACCGGAACTGAGTATGCCTGAAAGTTCCCCATTTAAGTCCTTCAAGGAGGAATTATTCCAGCGGATAATCTTTTTTTCACCACTTTTAGTGAGAATTCCATTTTCAAAAACTTTTACAGCATCAAGATTCCCACCCATCACATTTCTGAAAACCGAGGATACACCATCCCGATCTTCCGGAGGGACAACTGTTTCCACCCAATTTTTGCCTATCAATTCGGATTCTTCATATCCGAGCAACTGGCAGCATTTATTATTTGCAAGTTTAACCATCCCGTCCCGATCAAAAGCAACTATTATACACCCTGCAATATCAAGATAATTCTGCGCCCTATCCCTTTCGGAGCTCAGCTCATCATATAACTGCTTGTTCCTTAACAGAGTACGTACCCGGGTAAGAACCTCAACCCTGTCAATAGGTTTGACAAGGAATTCATCTGCACCTGCCTCAATTCCCTCAATCCTATCATCCTTAGATGAAAGAGCAGTAATCATAATGACCGGAATAAAGTGTGTTGATCCAGAAGCCTTGATCCTGCGACACACCTCATAACCATTCATGTCAGGCATCATTATATCAAGCATCACAAGGTCTATCTTTTCAGAACTTATGATATCAAGAGCTTCCATACCACCATAAGCTGCTCGAACAACATAGTCTTTTGAAAGGAAAGCCTGTAGAAGCTTTACGTTGAGAGGGTCATCATCAACGACCAATAAGGTGTATTCGGGTTTTTTGTCCATGTTACTATAAACCTTGAATAGCTAATGGCGAAATATAAGTTAAGATAATAGCTATTAAATTATTGTTAATGCAACAATGTGGAATAGTACATTATGAGCAATTGTTGCAGAATAACCATATCTCGCTATTAATATATAAAATTCATGAGCTGGTTTTTCAGATTGTTGAAAAGAAAAATTAAAATGGAGGTCTAAAAATGATAGAATTCCTGTCAGGGTTAATAGAAGAACATGCGTTTCTTGGACTGTTCATAACAAGCTTCCTTGCTTCAACAATCCTCCCCCTTGGTTCAGAAGCATTTGTAGTATTACTGATCAGTAGAGGTTTTGATACCCTGTCGGTCATAATGGTGGCATCAATAGGTAACTACCTTGGAGCATGTACCACATATTATGTCGGGCTGAGAGGGCGCATGGACATAATAGAGCGATTCTTTTCAATCTCCAGAGAACAACTTGAAAGAACAGATAAGCTGTTTGCAAAATACGGGGCTTTTCTGCTGCTTTTAACGTGGATGCCAATTATAGGAGATGCTATTGCAGCAACCGGAGGAATCCTTAAGCTCAATTTCAAAGTATTTTCTTTTTACGTATTCATAGGAAAAATGGCAAGATATGCAGCACTATCATACATTGCAGTGGGCACACTGGCCAGTATCCAGTAAAATACCATTTTTTTATGGGCAGATTATTCAAATAGTCTAATAATTGGAGAAAAAAGGCATAACTATATATAATGTACACGAACATACAAACAAATATATATTAAAGAAGATAGCAAACTTGTTAAAAGGGATGAAAATGGCACAATTAGACCTTGATGAAAAATCAATGAAGAAGACTTCTTTGCTGATACCTGTTGCAGTAATTATTGGAACTCTGTTAGCAATCATCGCATATACATATCTGCAACCTACAACAGCGTTGATCACCATTTTCTCAGGCAGCATTATTGTAGCCCTTATCACTTACGCCCTCCTGAAAAAAAAGAGCGAACAGTGAATCAGGAATCAACGACAGATTTATAGACATGAAGGCGTATTTTCCCTTAATCTGGGCTCGTGGTCTAGCTGGTCATGACGTTGCCTTCACACGGCAGAGGTCGGGTGTTCGAATCTCCCCGGGCCCATCATAGTTTTTTCCTTCGGTTGATAGCGTTTTTACTACTTTTTCTAACTTCTCAATACGAGCTTTTGTGTCAGGAAAGATACTGATACAATTGTACTATTTCACTCTTATCATATCGTTTATGGCGGGTTTTACAGAACTATTATCAAGTAATATATATAAGTGTATGACATTCTATTTTATGTGACACATTCTTGATATTCCGTAAATATTTCACCATGTGTTGTAGAAGTAGCAATTAACAGCAGGATAGAATGTATGGTACCATTAAATAATAATGACCCCATGGAAAAGTTAGTGTTTTGCCTGGATAAAGCAATTGAAACTATCCAAAGTACGATATCTGACTTTAAAGATGGAAAGAGGGTAAATATCGCCATACTTGGATTGCCCTATGCAGGTAAATCTAAACTTTTAGATGAGATTGCTGACATTTATCCACATGAACTGACAAAGGTGACCTTTTCGTCCATAATCGATAACAAAGAAGAGATCCCTATTCGGGAGGATCCTAATAGTATAATGATATTTGACAATTGTCATTACCTTTATATGAGAAAGATAGGTGGGTTCGATGTTATTGAAGATTTTCTTAAAATGTTGATTTCCTCTGACGACCGGCTCTACATAACAACATGGAATATCCATTCATGGAATTATCTCAATCAGGTTATGGACATCGGAAAATATTTCCCGGTACAGGTAGAGATCCCACGAATGAGTAAGGAAGATATGAAAATGTTCTTGCTTTCAGAATATGAAGAGGGCGAGATACAATTTGTGAATGATACTGAAAAACAAGATAAAAAAATATTTCAAATTGTTAAAAAACCGATAGCAATAGATGTCATTCATGGTAAGTTCAATTACTATGTGTTGAGGTTCAACCGTATCGCACTTAGAGCATTGCTTTTTAATAGAAAGCCTGACGAAACCGCAGAATCCATAATATTCAATGAAATTGTAAAGCTATCTCACGGAAACCCGGGAGTTGCAAAGGAGATATGGAACAAATGGTTGGATTACCCTGTAATAAGAACAAGTATTATTGGTACGATTGACACTAATATAGACCTTGATAGTACCGGAAGATTTGTTCTGTATATTATATTGTCAATGGGACATATCAAAAAAGAAGAAATGAAAAATATACTGAACCTGAGTTGTAATGTTGATGATATGATCATTAACAAGATCCTGTTTGAAATGCTGAATCAGGACATTATAGCGAAGAATGATGAGTACTACAGCGTTAAACCTGAAAAACTGTACATTGTAGTCAAATACCTGGAGAACATCAGGCTGGTGTGGTGATGGTTGAATATGAGGTTGAAGAATTTGTCACGACTTTCGGACAGATCGATGCACGAACCATTTTTGTATCTTTTGTTATAATAGCCCTTACAGTCATCCTTACAAAGATCGTAGCTTTTTTGCTGACGAAGTTATCGGAAATGTCATGGAAATACAGGTTACATCTCAAGACAATAATACCGCTTTCTAAAGTTCTCATTTATTCCATATCTGTCTATTATATTTTAGCATCGGTATTTGCTCTTTCACTAAACCAGCTGGTGCTCCTGAGTGGTCTTATTGGTGCTGCGATAGGTTTTGGATTAAGGAATCTTTTTGAGGATATTGCAGCAGGGGTCATTATCGTAATGGAAAAGACATATCAGGTAGGGGACAGAATAGAGATGGGAAAATATTACGGAGAAGTAAAAGATATAGGCCTGAGAGCTACCCGTTTTATCACCCCCAATGATGATCTGGTATCGGCTCCAAACAACCTGATATTTACAGAATGTGTGGCAAGTGGTAATTCAGGCAATTCTGAAATGATGGCATCTCTTGATATTTATATAGAGAACGACTCTGAAATAGACCTGGCAATGAAGATACTAAGAGAAGCTGTTGTCACTTCCAGGTTCGTCTACATATCCCCCACAAGGCCGGTAACTATTCTTTTAAATGATTACCCTTTCTACAAAGGCCTTAAAGCACGATCGTATGTGAACGACCTCAGGGATGAGTTCGTGTTCAGATCAGACATAACCCGAAGAACATGGAACGAGTTCTATAAAAGGGGAATAAAGCCTCCAAAGGTACACATTATGAATTATGAGGAAAACAATTGATAAATTATGTTTAGCTTGTATTTATCGGAATAGAAAAAGTGAACGTACTGCCCTCACCAACCTCGCTTTCAACCCATATCCTGCCTTCGTGAAGTTCAACAAATTTCTTCACCAGGGCAAGTCCGAGACCGGTTCCTGCAGACTCGTTTGCGAGATATGAATTCAGTTGTTTGAAGGGGTGGAAGAGTTTATTGATGTCCTCTTTTGATATACCAATGCCTGTATCCTTTACACTTACAAGAGCCACACTATCCGAACATCGTGCATGTATCTTTACCGAACCCCTGTCAGGAGTGAATTTGATGGCATTGCTTGCAAGGTTGTACATGATCTGCTTGAACTTTGTCCTATCTGCATTGATGGTATCAATCTGAGGATCGAACTCAACATCCACACTGATACTTTTTTTCCGGGCAAGTGGAGATATCAATGTCTGAATTTCAGTGATGGCTTCTGATACGGATAAAGTTTCATACTGGAGTTCCATTTTGCCGGCTTCAACCTTGGAGAGATCCAGCACATTATTGATCAGCTTCAGTAAATGCTTTCCTGCATCTGAAATATGAGCCACATACCGCATTTGTTTTTCATCAAGGGTTCCAAAAGTTTCATCGAGAAGAACATCAGAAAAACCTATTACCGAGGTCAGTGGAGTCCTCAGCTCATGACTCATGGTTGCCAGGAACCCATCCTTACTTCTGTTTGCAGCCTCTGCAACCATCTTTGCATGCAACAGTGCATCTTCAGCTTTTTTACGCTCAGTGATATCCTCAATGGTACCTATGACCGAATTCCTTCCGGCATAATACTCTGCAACAGAGCGAATATCACAGATAGCACCATCCACTTCCCTTCTGATCTTGAAATGGATATCATATGGTGTTTTTTCCCTGATAAGGCTCTTTAAGGCCTCATCCATCATAGGACGATATTCCGGCAGCGTTACTTTTTGTATATCGCCTATCGTGAGAGGTTTTACATCCAGACCATATATTCGAAAAGCTTCCTCAGAAGCAAAAACATCACCTGAATTCAGATCAATGCTCCAACTTCCCATATGCCCAATCTTTTGTGCAGTCCGCAGTTGCATTTCCCTGGTTTTCAATTCATCTTCTGCCAACTTGCGCTCAGTAATATCATGAATTACAGAATACAACAGGTTTTGTGAATTAACAGTGACCGGACTGCTGTATACTTCAACATCCCGGACTTTTCCGTTTGCAAGCTTATGTTTGAAAAGGAAGTAATTTCTCTTCTCATCTACCGCTTTCTGCAGTTCATCCCGAATACTTTCCGGAGAGAGAGTGTTTATTTCATGGATCTTTTTGCAGGTAATTTCTTCCAGTGGCCATCCATAGTATGTACATGCCGCAATATTAGCATCAATTATATCGAAGTTCTCAGGATTTATCAGCAGCATGATAGCTTTATTATTCTTGAATAAAGACCTGTAAGTATCACCTTTTTCCAGGAAGAATTTATCAGTCTGGTTAAGACCAGTAACGTTCTTTAAAATAAAAATGAAGAATTGATTTGGATATTCCATATATGTTGCATTCACTTCCATATCCAGAAGTCTGCCATCTTTAGTACGATGAATGAAATCTAAACGACCCATGCTCTGTTTAATGAGGGCTTGCAGGTTATCAACTAAATTATCCCTGCATTCACTTGCATCCAGGTCATTTAACTTCATTTTAAGAAGTTCTTCCCTGGAATACCCGGTGAGCTGGGAATATGCTTCATTTGCTTCCAGTACCTGACCACTGGGAGATATGCACAAATAACCATTAATCCAGGATGCTGCAGTATCTGTTATGCAAGGTTCAGTAGCAAGTTCACTTTTCCCAGTAGACGATTCATGAGCATTCTGACCGACTATCCCACTAAAAGAGCAAACATCATGTTCATATGAATCAGAAAATGATCCTTCTTTTTCCACCCGAACCATCCGACTTCCCCTGACATGGCATTTTTGTCAATGCCACCTGTTAACCCCAAAGAATATACAAACTGCTAAAACAAATTGCAGAATAATGAAATACTGATTTAAAGGAAATCCCTTTCTCTGTTCAATATTTATGGTCATATTATATTAAATGTGTTTTTGCTAAGCATGTGCACTAAAAACCATACAAAAACAGAGATGATATAACAACAGGATTAACTGAAATTTAAGCTAAAATTGGCATCATTTAAATGATACAATAACAGACATAAACAAAAAAAGAGAGGATTTTAAGATCAATCCTCTGCAGAAAAATACCACTGACAATCATCCGAGACCCTGTTCTGAATTTCGGACATATATTCCTCTTTATAGTGAGGAAGGTCTGCACTTGCGTATTTAGGGAAAACAAGTGAAACTTCCTTCTGATAGGTGGTTCCATCTGGACTTAAACTCACACGGAACATAAGCTCAGGCCTGTTCCCATATTTTACAAGATCCGTACTACTCACATCATTCACTCCTTTTTATCTATTGTTTAATTGTCGTTGTAAGTTTCCACATCAACCCAAGCATATAGACCGGGAAGAATTATTCTGGAAACCTCTTCAAACTCACCAAAATACAAATGTACAATAACACATATAAACTAATTGGTTTACATTAATGTGTTTTAAAGATTACAATGGTTAGTGCTTTTTGAAACGTTACTCCAAAATAATATATCCCATCAGATAAACCTACATCCATGACCCTTTTATCACGAAATGAGCTCAGAGCAATGATCAACAGCGAGATACCACTCGTTGAAAACATGACAGATATTGAGACACAGCTTCAACCAAACAGCGTAGAACTCACACTCAAGGGCATAGAAACATACACTGGTGCAGGAGCCGTGGATTTTGATAACAGTGAAAGGGAAACCCCTTCAACAGAACCGGTGGATTTTGATGAAAATGGTTGGGCACACCTTGGCCCGGGCACATATAAGATCACTTTCAATGAAATTGTGAACATTCCCCTTGATCTCGCAGCTATCGCACGACCAAGGTCAACACTGCTAAGATGCGGAGCCAATATAGGAACAGCTGTATGGGATTCCGGATACAGGGGCAGAAGCGAATCAATGCTGATGGTACATAATCCACACGGATTTAAGTTGAAAATGAACGCAAGGGTTATGCAACTATTATTCTTCAATCTCCACAGTGAACTTACAGAAGGATACTGTGGCAAATACCAGCATGAGAACCTGTGACACAGTCTCCGGATTCACGTTAGAATTATCTATAATTAGAGCAATGACCCAAGCATGAGTGAAATTGGCAAATCTGTCAGGATGGAAAGGATCTTCGACCGCAATACAGGTAATACAATAATTATCCCAATGGACCACGGCGTTGGTGCAGGACCCATTAAAGGGATCATTGATCTGCCTACCACTGTTAACAAGGTTGCAGATGGTGGAGCAAATGCAGTACTCGGACATATGGGACTCCCAAAGCACGGACACAGAGGGTATGGGAAAGACATTGGCCTCATCATACACCTGTCAGCATCAACATCCCTTGGACCTGATCCTAACCACAAAGTGCTTGTGACAACGATCGAGGAAGCTATTAAGGTAGGAGCAGATGCGGTGTCCATCCACGTGAACGTAGGTGCTGAGGATGAAGCGGAAATGCTTCAGGATATGGGATATGTTGCCCGCCAGTGTGACGAATGGGGCATCCCATTACTCGCTATGATGTACCCAAGAGGTGCAAAAGTAACTTCCGAACATGATGTGGAGTACGTCAAGCATGCGGCAAGGATCGGAGCAGAACTTGGTGCTGATATTGTTAAGACAAACTACACTGGAGACATAGACTCTTTCAAAGAGGTTGTCAGGGGATGCCCAGTACCAGTAGTCATTGCAGGCGGTCCGAGAATGGATACTGAGAGAGAACTTCTTGAAATGGTATATGATTCACTTCAGGCAGGCGGAAAGGGCGTTGCCATTGGAAGGAACGTATTCCAGTCAGACAACCCTACAAAACTCGTAGCTGATATTTCAAAGATAGCACACAAGGGAATGACCGTAGAAGAAGCACTCGGATCAGAGTGATTCCATCTTGTTTTAGTTTCCAGTGGAAACAAAGGGGTTTTGCCTGTTTTCCACACATTCATTCTTTTTAACTACTTTTTTATTAATAACCGGTATAAAAATCGGTGTGCTCATCCGGAATGACAGAGGGATTGCTGCAAACAAAAAGGATAAACTAAGATTTGAATGTTGAACAATATTACCAGATAGATGATTAAAAAACAGATAGAATAGCAAGAGCAAGGTCAGTGTTGAAATGACCAATTGAATCATATAAGATGGTGGTACGATATGATTTGATTGAGATTCGACCTTGCTCAAAATATAAGATGTATGAACATGCATATAACCCTAATGAAGGCAATTAATGTAAATAGCGACATACATTGAGAATCATGTGAACATATGACTTTCAAAGTACTTTCGTTACTATTAAATGCAATGGGCATATCGAGAGATTCATAATAATCAGTTACAATTCAGAGGATATTCTATGGATAAATACGAGCAGGTAATAGAACTGGCAAAGCGCCGGGGATTCTTATGGAACTCATTTGAACTTTACGGCGGTACCGCCGGATTTTACGATTACGGACCTCTTGGAAGTACCCTGAAAAGAAGAATTGAGCAGATATGGAGAGAAACCTATGTGGTCCAGGAAGGCTACATGGAGATCGAGGCACCCACTATAGGAATAGAAGAGGTGTTCGTAGCTTCAGGCCATGTGGGAGGATTCTCAGACCCGCTCTGCGAGTGTAAGAACTGTGGTGAAGCTTTCAGGGCAGATCACCTTGTGGACAAAATAGTAGCTGTTGCAGATGCGCTCAGCAATGAAGAGCTTGACAGAGTAATCAGGGAAAACAACGTCAAATGCCCCGAGTGTGAAGGCGAACTTGGAGAAGCATACGAGTTTAACCTCATGTTCAAGACCAGCATAGGACCTGGCACAGGAAGACAGGGATACATGAGACCTGAAACAGCACAGGGAATGTTCGTGGACTTTTTGAGACTTGCCCGTTTCTACCGTGAGAAACTCCCATTCGGTGCAACCCAGATAGGAAAATCCTACCGTAATGAGATATCACCAAGACAGGGAGTTATCAGGCTTCGAGAGTTCACCCAGGCAGAAGCGGAGATATTCATTGACCCTAATGACAAGAAACACCCCAACTTCAGCAGGTTTGCTGATACAATAGTCAATCTCTATTCAGATGAAGCCCAGGATAAGGGTGTAGTAGAGAAGATGACACTTGGTGAAGCTGTCGACAAAGGAATCATTGCACACGAGTTCCTTGCATACCAGATAGGACTTACCAATCATTTCCTCCAGCGTATAGGAGTCATAGGTGACAAACTGAGATTCAGGCAGCACAAGAAAGATGAGATGGCTCACTATGCCATTGACTGCTGGGATGCCGAGATCGAGACTGACAGGTTTGGATGGGTCGAAGTTGTCGGAATTGCAGACAGGACCGATTACGACCTGAATGCACATGCAGCAGTCAGCAAGACCGAACTTTCCATTTACAGAGAGTACAGCGAACCTAAGGTGGTTACCCAGTTTGTGGTCAAACCAAATATGGGTAAACTCGGACCACTCTTTAAAGGCAAGGCTAAGGCTGTGGCTGATGCATTGAAGGCACTGGGCCGGCAAGAGCTGGAACAGGACAACATCACAGTCACAGTTGATGGTGAAGAGGTCACAGTTCCAAAGGAGATCGTGGAGTTTGCAGAAGAGACTGTGAAGATCAGCGGAGAGAACATCGTTCCACACGTCATAGAACCTTCATACGGCATTGACAGGATATTCTATTCCACAATGGAACATGCCTTTGAAGAAGAGATGGTTGCCGGTAAGGAAGACACCGATGATGAAGCAAGGATCGTGATGAGATTCAAGAAAGAGGTAGCGCCTGTACAGGTGGCCATTCTTCCACTCCTTACAAGGGAAGAGCTCATCAACCCTGCAAGGGCAATCGAAACACAGTTGAAGCAGAAAGGACTGCTCGTCTCCTATGACGACTCCGGTACCATTGGAAGACGTTACAGAAGAAACGATGAGATTGGAACACCTTATTCCATCACCATCGACTACGATACGCTTGAGGACAGCACTATGACCATAAGGGACAGGGATAGCATGAAGCAGGTCCGTGCCCCGATGGATGATATCGCAAACATTGTCCATGAAATGATCTACATGGGCAGAGATTTTGAGAGTGCCGGAAAGGCACTCTGAATACTTTTTTGAAAATATAATACTTTCACCCTGCTTAGCTCAGGTTTAAAAGTATAAAGAGAGTATATATGGCAAACTCAGAGCCATAGACATGCCGGAATACATCAGACACCCTTTGATAAAAGAAGATACCGTTGAGCAGAGGCTATACCAGCTGGACCTGGCAGGTAAGGCACTTGACACATCCACATTGGTCGTACTTCCAACAGGTCTTGGCAAAACTGTCATATCCCTGCTCGTGATGGCATCAAGACTTGAGAAGTACGGTGGCAAGGTAGTGGTGCTCTCACCTACAAAACCGCTTGTAGAGCAGCATGCTTCTTTTTTCAAGAATGTGTTCAAAATTCCCGAAGAGGAAATTCTTACATTTACAGGTAGTGTGGACCCGGCCAAAAGGGCAGACATGTGGAAAAGAGGAAAGGTAATCATTTCTACGCCACAGGTAATTGAAAATGACATACTGACCAGGAGAATAAGTCTTGATGATGTCACTCATATAACATTTGACGAGTCACACAGAGCCGTTGGTAATTACGCCTATACATACATCGCTGAAAAGTACTTTGAAACTGCAAAGAATCCGCTATGCCTGGGGATCACTGCAAGTCCAGGAAGCTCGGATGAGAAGATAGCCGAGGTCTGCGAGTCACTACATATCGAGTCGGTTGCAGTGAAAACTGAATCTGATAAAGATGTGATACCATACATACACAAGAAAGAGATCGAGTGGAAGCGCATCAACCTGCCTGACGGAATGAAGGACATAAAGGACCTGCTTGACAAGGTGCTTGAGGACAGGTTCAAGAAACTGACAGAGCTTGGATATCCCATCTACAACCAGAAGTACGTCTCAAAAAAAGACCTCCTGAGCCTTCAGGCAAAACTTCAGGGAGAATTGAGAGGTTTACCCGAATCGTCAGTCTACGGAGCAATATCGATACTTGCAGAGATCATGAAAGTGAATCATGCCGTTGAGATAGTAGAGACACAGGGACTCGAATCACTGCGTATGTATATGGAAAGGCTTGAAAATGAAGCTTATTCCAAAAGCGGAAGTAAAGCCTCAAAACGCCTTGCTGAAGATTTATATATAAGACAGGTGGCAAGGCGCGTTAAAGACTGTGACCTTGAACATCCCAAACTGGAGCATGTAAAGAAGATAGTGCTTGAAGAACTTGGGGGCAAGCCACATTCGAGAGTCATAGTCTTTGCTAACTACCGCGACACTGCCGAGATGATCACAAATGCACTCTCTGAGATAGAAGGAATACGGCCTGTGAGGTTTGTTGGCCAGGCATCGAAATACAAGGACAAAGGTCTGACACAGAAGCAACAGGTAGAGATCATCGAACAGTTCAAGGCTGGCGATTACAATGTACTTGTGGCAACATCCGTGGCAGAGGAAGGGCTTGATATCCCATCCACTAACCTTGTCCTTTTCTATGAGCCCATACCCTCGGAGATAAGAAGTATCCAGAGAAAGGGCAGGACCGGAAGAAAGCATGAAGGTCGCGTGGTCGTACTGGTCACAAAGGGAACACGGGATGAAGCATACTACTGGAGCAGCCTTTCCAGGGAAAGGAAGATGCAAAGCAACATGAAAGAGCTTCAGGCAGCTATGCCTGCAAGGAAGAACAGCTCCATCACAGAAGACTTTACAACAGACATTGCTGATGAGCAGCAGAAAACACTGTTCCAGTATGACGATGATAATAAGAACATCAAAATAATCGTTGACCAGAGAGAGATACGCAGCTCTGTTGCCCGCAACCTGGACAGGAATGGTACGGAAATAATCGTTAAAACTCTGGAGGTGGGAGACTACATCCTGAGTGACCGCATAGCTGTTGAAAGGAAGGAATCACAGGATTTTGTCAGCTCACTTATAGATAAAAAGCTCTTCGAGCAGATTGCAAATTTATCCAGGGCATATGAAAAACCAGTACTTATCGTTGAAGGTGAAAGCCTGTTCAATTGCAGTGGAATGAATCCAAATGCAATACAGGGTGCATTATCTTCAATTGCACTTGATTTCGGCGTTTCACTATTCTACACCCGTGATGCTGAAGATACGGCATCCCTGTTACTCCAGATAGCAAAAAGAGAACAGGCAGATGAAAAAAGAGAAGTGAACATGCACGGGAAGAAATCCGCACTCATGCTGCCACAACAGCAGGAATATGTCATCTCATCCATTCCTGATATCGGGCCAAAGGCTGCCCGCAGTCTGCTCCAGCATTTCGGTTCGGTGGAGGATGTGATGAAAGCAGATTATGAAGAACTGATCAAGGTTGATAATATAGGCCCGAAGACCGCAGCCAGGATAAGGGAAATTGCCGGCAGCGAGTACAAGAGATAAGTTAACCCGAATATGATCCAAATTCAAAAATAAAGAGTGGTGTGGATATTCATCCACGCCTACAGAGAGTTACGCATTTTGACCACAATGTCCATGCAACGATCTATAACATCGAGATACTCAGTTACCCTCCTTGCATCAGACTCATCCTGCATTTCCTGTGCAATTGCAAGCATCTTATTGATCATCAGGGATTCAAGGTCCAGAACTGAACCCTGTAACGGGGCTGAACTTGCTGAAATTTCCGTTTTTGCTTTCTTTTCCGGCGAAGTATGACCGGATTCTGCCGCAACCGGAGATTCCTTTTCTTTTATAGGAGAAGGTTCAGGTTTTGCAGGCGGCTGTGGAATTGTGGCTGAAGCTGGCTGACCACTGCCCCGGGGATCACGAACATTATCACATACAGGGCATAAAACACGCCCCTGGTAACGGAAGAGAGGAGCACCGCAATTAGCACAGTGTTGCGCCAGCATTGTACCACCAATCTCAAGCATCCGGGATATTTTCTGTATATTATCATCATCAGTATTTGACATATTATCTCCTTGTTTTTCAAAACATATATAACAATGAAAGTCTTTTTATAGAATATAATTATTTAGGAGCTAATTAAGCAATCCTATTTTGATTTTAAGGTTATCAAGGTGATTCTACATGTCAAGTTTTGAACAAGTCATTGATGAATGTAAGCAGAAACTGGAATATATCGCAAACGATAATTCTGTGCCAAGAAATATCAGGCGCTCTGCAAATGAAATTCTAGATACATTAAATAAAAAGGATGAACCTCTCTTTTTGAGAACATCATCCAGCATATCCATTCTTGAAGACATAAGCAACGACCCTAATATACCTGTCCACACAAGGACACTCATATGGGATGTTGCAAGCCAGCTCGAGACCATTCCGGTCGACGAGTAAGCAAGCACAGGAAGTAATTATTCATTATTTCCTTTCTAACCTTTTTTGACCTGACCTTTATTATAACGCTTACAGTAATCTATTTTGCATACATTTTTTCGTTTTTCATGTCAGCTTTCGAAAAAGTGTTTATACCAGACTGCAAATGAACTAAAGGATTGTAATGATCAATAACATTTCCAGCAGGATCAAGGACAACTTCGAGGAAAAAGATAAAGCAAGAGAGAGCACTCTGGCACTTTCCAGGGATGTTGTGCGCAATTGCAGGACTGCAATGTACAGCATACACAACAAGGATTTCAAAAAAGCCAGTTCATTAATTGAAAAGGCCGCAGAGATGCTTGGAAAAATAGACTCCTTGCTCCAAACTTATCCTGACATATATTTTGCCGGATTTCTGGAACATGCACAGCAGGAATTTGTGGAATGTACCATCGTTTACGGAATACTCAACAAAGACGACGGGAATGTAGCAATGCCAGGTCCGGAGGAACTTAAGGTAAGCGATGTGGCATACCTGAATGGTCTGGGAGATGTGAGCGGGGAACTCAGAAGACACATACTTGACCTTATCAGAAAAGGACAGCCTGAAGAAGGAGAAGGCCACCTTCAGATGATGGAAGAGATCCACAATTGCCTGATGATGTTTGACTATCCTGATGCAATGACGCATGGACTTCGCCATAAGACAGACACGACAAGGTCCATCATAGAGAAAACCCGGGGAGACCTTACAAATGCAATTCGCCAGCAAAAGCTGGAAAAGGCTATGAAGGAATTTGAAAACAGAATTAATTAAATTCATTTTATAACATTACGAGGAAAAATTATGAAATTCAATCCTGATGATATCAAAAAAGCAGCAAGTGAGGATTTTGACGCTGCATGGAACATGGGGAAGAACTACATCAGTGAAACAAAGCTGAATGAGCAGTACCCGCACATGACCCTCAAATACGGAAAACCACATCCTGTGTATGACACCATCTCGAAACTTCGTGACGCATACCTGAGAATGGGATTCGAGGAAATGATGAACCCGCTCATAGTGGACGAGAAAGAGGTTCACAAGCAATTCAGCCATGAAGCACTTGCTGTTCTTGACAGATGCTTTTACCTGTCAGGACTGCCACGTCCCAATGTAGGCATATCCGACGAGCGTACCAGCAGCATCAGAGAGATACTTGGTGACATTGATGATGAGGCCATTGAGACCATCAGGAAGGTCCTTCATGCATACAAGAAAGGAGATGTGGAAGGAGATGACCTTGTACCGGAGATCGCCGCAGGAATAAGCATATCAGATTCACTTGTTGTTGAAATGATAGACCAGGTTTTCCCTGAGTTCAAGGAACTTATACCACAGGCGACAAAGAAGACACTCAGAAGTCATATGACATCAGGCTGGTTCATCAGCCTTTCATCAGTTATCGAACGTGCAAACCCGCCATTCAATTTCTTCTCCATTGACCGCTGTTTCAGAAGGGAACAGGATGAAGACGCGGCACGCCTCATGACATACTACTCCGCATCCTGCGTGATAATGGATGAGAACGTCACCATCGACCATGGAAAAGCGGTCGCTCAGGGCTTGCTTTCACAGTTCGGGTTTGAGAAGTTCATGTTCAGGCCAGATGACAAGCGCAGCAAATACTATGTGCCTGACACCCAGATAGAGGTCTTTGCATATCATCCTAATCTGGTCGGTTCTAAGACCAAATACTCCGACGGATGGATAGAGATAGCAACCTTTGGTATTTACTCGCCTACGGCCCTTTCCCAGTACAATATACCCTATCCTGTGATGAACCTCGGACTTGGGGTTGAAAGACTTGCAATGATACTCCACGATGCAACTGACATCCGTTCACTCACATACCCACAGATACCACAATATTCTGAGTGGAAGATGACCGATAACGAGCTTGCAAGGATGACATACGTGGAGAATGTCCCGGAAACCGCAGAAGGCAAAGAGATCGTAAAAGCAATTGTAGCGGTTTGTGAAGAGTATGCAGCAACTCCAAGCCCATGCGAGTTCCCTGCATGGGAAGGAACAATTAACGGAAAGACAGTGAAGGTGGCAGTCATTGAGCCAGAGGAAGAAACTAAACTCTGCGGACCTGCTGTGTTCAATGAAGTGGTCACCTATAACAGCGACATTCTCGGAGTACCTGATAACAAGAAATGGAAGGAAGTACTCGAGAATCACTCCGCAAGGACAGGCGTGAGGTTCCTTGATGCATTCGCCTGCCAGGCAGCAAAGGACATAGAGGATGCTGTTGCAAACGGTGAGAGCGAAGTTGAGACAAGAGTAAGGATAGTGAAAGTGCCTTCTGAGATAAACATCCGTCTTGAGCCACTTGCACAGCGTTACATCACAAGCAACAAAAAGAAGATAGACATCCGTGGACCGGTATTCACAACCGTACGGGCAACCATCGAATAAGAACGAACTGGACCACTGGTTCGATCCCGGTTCCCGTACACTGAAAGAACTGAGAAACCTGCAGGAAACAGCCATACATAATTTGGATATTGTGGATGGCTATGGGAATATAGACAGGATAGCTGGCACAGACTGTGCATATCTCGATGATAGGATCGTCTGTGTTATGGTTGTCCTGGACTATAACAGCCTTGAAGTCATAGAAAAGAAATATACCGTACAGAAAGTGGTTTTTCCGTACATTCCCACCTACCTGAACTTCAGAGAAGGAAAAGCCATTGCATCTACTTTTTTAGAACTTGGGAACAAGCCGGACATAGTGATGTTTGACTCCTGTGGCGTCAATCATCCGACAAGAGCAGGAATGGCAAGTTACTTCGGTGTTGTAATGGATGTGCCGACAATAGGTGTTTCGAAGAAGATACTTTGCGGCAGTTCGGAAACACCCGTAGAAGTCGGAGAATCCCGGAAGTTGATATACAATGAGGAACAGGTTGGATGGTTACTGAAAAGCAATAAAAGGAGTAATCCCATAATAGTTGCACCCGGACATAAAGTATCCCTGGAAAGCTGCCTGGAAATTGTAAAACACTGTCTGAAAGGATACAAGCTTCCCGAACCTACGAGGCTTGCGCATATGTATGCAAATGAAGTAAAGAAACTAGCATCAGAAGAAGAGGTCAAAGAATGAACTCATGCAGATACCCCAGTATTAAGGCACTCATGGACCATGGCGAACCTGTATGCATTACGCTTTGTGAAGAGGAAGGAAGCACATCTGACCTCCTGTACTGTGAACTTGTACACATGGCAAGAGAAGGAGAATCATTCCTTATGGAACACCAGCGATGCAGGCCTGGAGATTATATACTGGGTATAAGTGAAAACAGTCCGGCAGACTATTACCTGAAATCCCACAGGTACAAAGACATGAAGACTGCACAAAATGCGGTGAACTCCCTTCCAAGAATAAAAAAAGGATTTAAATCCCTAAGAATTGAGCCTTTGAAAGAAAACAAAGGTAGATTCGATGTACTCTTACTTTATCTCAAACCGGAAAGTGCGATGAAGATCATACAGGCATATGCATATTATTATGGTGAAGGGATCACATCAAGATCCATTGGTGCAGCATCCATATGCGGCGATTGTACTGCAAGACCACTTGAGGAAGGAATTGGCATATCCTACGGATGCAAAGGTTCAAGAAAACATAGCGGCTATGCTAATGAAGAAGTACCCATTGGTATCAGTTACGAATTGGTAAAAACAATAGAAGAGGGATTAAAGAATATCCCTGCAACATTTGACTGAATTCGTATTTTATCTGGCATTATAGAGAGGAATCTCTTCCGCCTCGACCTTTGTAGCTTCACCCATCGTATTGTTCAGCACTTTACGCACACGTGCAATACATTTGGGGTCAAGCTGCAACCTGAGACTTGTGGTTTCACGTTCTTCGTAGTAAAGCTCATTGCTCTGCGTCAGCCGATGAGTCGATATCTGATGCCTGACCAATTTTGCAACTATCCCCATACTTCCACCTGTAAGGTCCTCAGGACTTGTATGCGTAAGTAATAACATATCACCTACATTCAGATGCAGAGCAGCCATGAAATTATAAGGGTTTCTTATTTCAATAGTTAGAAGCCGGTTTTGCCTTAGTTCAGATATAACACGTTCAGATATTCCTGTTAAAGCAACATATTCCATGCTATCACCCATACATAGGGAACTCTTTTCTTGGTCCGGTAGGCTGTTCAGCGGTCCTTACATCCTCAGCCAGCCGCTGCATCTCGATCTCGATCTTCTCTGCCTGTTCAATAAGACTTTCAGTATCGATCTTCAAATCATAAAGAATGTTCAGGACATCAATTACCACAGCTGCCGCCCGTGGATCAGGATTCTGGCTCATGGTGGAACCCAGAAGACTTATTGCGGGCATTTTGCGCACAAAGCATTCTCCCATGATACTGCCGGATATACCGGAAATTGTNNCTCTACCTTGTCCTTTATCCTTTCCAACATTTCAAGGGTTGTTGCAGCACCAAAGACCTTGTGGTCTTCGCTCATGGTTGCAATGCCTGCGAGGGAGACTATTTCCTTGACATTGATGGATTGTGCCCAGTCCAGAAGAGCTTTACTTATATCATAGGCCACTACCGGATTGATAGGTATATCCGAAACGATCATCACCATATTGTGCTCAACACTTTCGTATATCCGCACAGGCATGTTTATAAGACCCTCGTAGAGAACCGCAATGGGCGGGAAATGCCTGGAGTCAATGGAACCCAGGTATTCCATCTTCAGTTCATCGATAATCTGCTGGCTTGCAATATTACCTACAAGACCGATTCCCGGAAAACCCTCTACCAAAACAGGATTTTCGGATTTTATATCTGTGGTTATGATCTTTACATTGTTATTATCATAATCTGTTACTGCCAAACTATCACCTTTAAAAATACGACTTGCTAAACTCCCTTATATTAATATAACAGCCAGCTTATAGATAAGAGCATCGTTTGCGTTCATTAATTAAACTTATATGTGAGAATCAGAGCAATTGTTATTCAGAAATCAAAGGTGATAACGTGGATAAATCAATAACATATTTTGACGATGTCGGTAAAGCAAATACAGAAGAGGTAATGAAATTATCTGCAAAAAGAGCAGCAGAACTTGGAATAAAACATGTGGTTCTGGCAAGTACAAGCGGGGAGACTGCACTCATAGCCGCAGAGGCATTCAAGGACCAGGATGTAAAGATTATCGCCATAACCCACCAGTACGGCCTGAAAGAAAGTGGAAAATGGGAAGTTGACGAGGACAAGCTTGAGAAACTCAACGAGCTTGGTGTTGTAATGACAACCCAGTCACACATGTTCTCTGGTGTGGAACGTGCTATTCAGAAGCGCATTGGTGGCGCCAGCCGTGCAGATGTGATATCCGATACATTGCGCGCAGTCTTTGGAAAGGGATTCAAGGTTGCACTTGAGTGCGTAATGATGGCAGCTGATTCTGGCCACATACCTGTGTCCCCTGACACAGAAATAATAGCAATCGGCGGAACAAGACAGGGAGCTGATGTATCAGTTGTTGTCAGACCTGCACATTCCTTTGATTTCTTCGGCCTTCAGGTAAGAGAAATAATAGCAATGCCAAGGGCTAAGGAAGAGCCAAAATAAGATAGCATTTCAGAATAGATATTATGCCGGACCATCCGGCTCTTTTTTAATTACTTCTGCTCATCCAGTTCAGGACTAACAGAAGGTTCCTCTTTATTCAATGACCCATTTTCCTCGCCTGCGTTGCCACTGGAATTCATGACAATGTAACTTTTAAGGAAATAGGCAGTGAAGAGAACAAATAACACAAAGAGACCGATAGCGGCCAGAATTACAGAAAGAGTATCCATAAAAAGAAAAAGTAAGTACCTTGAAGGTACTTTACTGTGGCTTCTCGTAGAGAGCGGTCTTGGTCATCAGGTGGCCTTTCTTTGCGTGTGGCTGTCTGAAGACACTGTCATTTGATTTCTCGATCTCTCTTGCGTCGATTGCCAGCTGTGCTGCTGCGCGCATCATCTCATGACCTGCTGCTGTTGTGAGGGTGACCTGCTCGATCTCCTTCATCATGAAGCATGCAGGGAAGTTGATCTTTGCGACCATGTCAGCCATGTGAAGAGCTGCAAGTGCCTTTGCCTTTGCGTATGGGTTGTTGAAACCTGCTCTCTCGATACACTTCTCTGGCTTTGCGAGAATGTGTGGAAGTTCGAGTGCCTTGCCTTCGTCTGCCATTGCGGCAACTTTGTCGAGCTCTTCCTGAATAAGTCTTACAACACCACATGTTGAAAGCACTTTCATTGCATCAGAGTTGAATGATGCCATCTCTACAGCGTCAAGGAATTCGGTCTTTGCACCGATGAGCGGGTCAACGGTCATGATAATGTAACCAAAGCCAGCTTCCTCAAGTGCTGCGCGGTCTTCCTTCTTTGTTGGACCGTCTGAGATAACGATACATGGAACATCCTTGTATATCTCACGAGCTGCGGTTGGACCAGGTGCACTGGAATTTGGGCTGATCATTACGTAGAAGTCAGCATCGAATTTTTTGAGGTCTTCTGTTGCTGCTGCTTCGTCTTTGCCCATTTTAGGACCGGTTCCGAAAGAACGGATGGTAATTCCTTCTCTAGCTGCGATCTCATCCTGAACGAGGTCTATAACCTGGCTCATACCTAAGTTACCGAGTTTAATAAATCCAATCTTTGCCATGTAAAATCACAGTAGTGCAATGGGCAGAGTAGCATATATTATTTTTGGAATGGAACATAATGGAATGCATCATCCTGAAAAAATGATAAATAAGATAGTGGTTTTGCCCGAAAACCTTAAAAGCAATGTAGCGTATTTCAAATCAATCTCGGCACTTAAATACTGTTTCAATGCGGGATTGAAATTCCAGGTTTGATGAAGTGAGTCGTACCAGCAATAATTCTGATAGGATAAAGTTAGTAGTTTTTGATATGGATAGCACCCTTATTGATGCTGAAACCATTGACGAGCTCGCACATGCCGCCGGAGTGGGAGACGAAGTCGCCTCTATTACAGAAAAAGCAATGCGTGGAGAACTTGATTTTTCCAATGCACTTGTTGAGAGGGTCAGACTGCTAAAAGGACTTACACTCGATGATGCTCATGTTGCGCTTGATAAAATGCCTTTTATGCCCGGTGCGAAAGAACTTGTCAAATACCTGAAATCCCGAGGTTATAAAACTGCAATGATCTCCGGTGGATTTACCATAGCTGCAGAGCGTGTTGGTGAAACACTTGGCATGGATCATGTGGTTTCAAATGAACTACTGGTAGACAACGGATGTCTGACAGGAGAGGTAAGGGGCCCTCTTACAGGACAGTGTTCTAAAGAACATGTTCTTGAAGAAATATCCCAAAAATATGGATTAGAACCTGAAGAATGTATTGTGGTTGGTGACGGTGCCAATGACATATGTATTTTTAAAAGGGCAAGATATGCCATAGCATTCAATTCCAAACCGATTCTCCATGAGCATGCTGATATTGTCATAACAGAAAAGAACCTTGAAGCAGTTATACCGGTTATCCAGTTGTTGGAATCGGAAAAAGGCCAAGTATCGTGCATTAGAGATGCATGAAATGCCAGCTCTTTTGCTGGACCGGGAGGATAATAAAGAAATGATAAAAGAACTTAACGACAAGAAGACTGAGCTTAAGACACAGTCAGAAGAATACAAAGAGAAACGTAACGAGCTTAATGCTGAGGCAAGCACACTTGCATCAAAGCGCAATGAGCTGAACAAGAAGACTAAGGATCTTATCAACGAGGCACAGGAATACAAGGTACTCCGTGACGAGAACAACGAGAAAGTCAAGGAATACAAGGTACTCCGTGATGAGATCAACAACAAGGCGAACGACGTTTTTGCCAAGATAGACCAGATCCGTAATGAGAACAACCTTGGTGGCCCTTCGATCAAAGATATACGCAAGGAGATCGACAGACTTGAGTTTGCACAGCAGACAGAAGTCCTCACAACCAACAAGGAAAGAGAATTGGTCAACAAGATCACTGAACTCCAGAAGCAATATGTGGTAAAGAAACAGCAACTTGAAGGAAATGAAGAACTCAAGAAACTGCTGGACGAAGCACAGGAGATCAGGGACGAAGCTTCAAATCATCACGCTACACTTTCAGAGTATGCACAGAAGGCACAGGAATATCATGACAAGATGATCACCACCTTCAAAGAGGCCGACAAGATTCGCGCAGAATCTGATGCTGCTCACAAAGAATTCGTTCAATTCCAGGAAAAAGCTGACGAACAGCACAAACTCTTCATTGCAGCCCAGAAAGAGATCCGTGACATTGACAAGGAACTCCGCAAGATGAAGAAAGGAGATTTCGACGGTAAGAAGGAAGCTGCAAGGGCAGACGCACGCAAGGATGCAGAAGACATCTTTGACAAGTTCAAGTCCGGTGGAAAGCTTACTATGGAGAACCTGATGGCTCTCCAGAGATCAGGATTCCTGAAATAATCAAAATTAAGAGGGTGATCTTCACCCTCATTTCAACTGTTTTTTGTTGAAACTATTTTAGAACAACACTATTTATCCAGTCCGAGATGGACCGTCCTAAATTCAGAATCCCTCATAAGACAGGGACCTGAAGTGAAAACAGGATCTTTGTATATCTTTTTCCATATGGAAGCCAGACTTTCCTCATGGATGTTACCATATGGTTTTGGCATGCATGCACATGGAAGTACATCCCCTTCAGGAGTTACATGAAGCCACTTTCTGCCTGCAAAACATCCCATTTTCCTTATTATCTGAGGAATTGGGAAAACACGTGGCCCTTCAGCATGAGATGTGCGCTCTACGAAATCATCGAATTTTTTCAGGCCTTCGGCTGAGAGAACTTCTTTTTCATGACCCTGCCATCTTCCGGTTGGAACGATCTCATAGAAGGAGAGTTCGTGCACACCCAGTTCTTTTGCAAGCTCATAGAATTCATCAAGCTCATCAATGTTCCCTGGTGACAGGACAACGTAAATGCCAACCAGGAGACCTGCACCCAGACCATTCTTTATTGCATTGACAGCATCGTTGAACACACCCGGCCTTCCACGCATGTAATCATGGCCTTCTTCATTTGCACTGTCAAGACTCACACTGAGCATGGAGAGACCCGCATCCTTCAGGCTCAATGCACGCTGCGGAGTCATGCCCACACCGGATGTGAAAAGACCCGGAATTGCACGGGATTTATCTACATAACTTATGAGATCCTCAAGACCATCATATAACAGAGGTTCCCCACCATCAAATATAATGAGGGTCGTACCCATCTTCTGGGTTTGGTCGATGACACTTTTCACAACATCAGAACTGAGCCTTGCTTTGTTCTTGGTATCAGGAAGGGCGCAGTGTATACACCTGTTAGGGCACTCTTCGGTAATTGAAATTGTGATCTGTTCCGGAACGAATTTACCCCTCATCGCACTCATCTGGCTTGCAACAAGCCTGTCAAATGCCTTGCTGGGTATAGGAGGCATCCAGGTGGAATATATCAACTGGTCTTTTTCCACTTTTGAGGGTTTTGTATCCTCAAATATCTCCATCATGTCCGAAACGTAAGAACCCATGATAGAGGAAGCGATACCGGAGGTCTTCATTTTTACACGGCCATCCTCTATCTGGGCATAGACCTTGAAAAATGGATTCCTGTAAAAGTAATACTTGTTCTTCATCGTTCACTTCGTCCTGAAGATAGCCCTGTATGAAAGTATGGATGAAGGGTTATTTTTCAATATCATTTTTGATACCTGTAATGCCTGGTTGAAAGGACTTCCGCCAAGGACCTTCAAGTCCTCTCCTTCAAAGACCTTCATAAGCTCATCGATCTCCTTGTCAGTCATTTTCCTGAGAGTGTCAAGGGCAAATCGTCCAAGGTAGTACTCAGTCCTGTATGCAGCATTCCAGCGTTTCCTATATTCAGAAAGGAAGCTCTTTGAAAGATTGCCTTTTGCAATTGCATCTGCTGCAACATCACCACACATCTGTCCTGCATGCATGCCGTATCCTATACCTGACTGGGCAGCAGAACCACCGGTTATCATTACACCGTCGGCTACTATCTCACCTGGAATTGCAACTATAGGATCACCACCTACAGATTTGCTGATGATCTTTACTTCATCGAGTCCCTTCAAGGTCTTGAACCTTTCAAGCCACGCATCGAAGAAATCAGAAACATCCTTGCCATGCCTGCGGACATACATACCAAGTGTCGCCCTGTTACCACCACATGGGGAATAAGTGGATTTCCATCCTGGTGCATGGTTTCCCACATAATATTCGAACATATCGGGCTCACCAATGCCTTCAGCTTCGATCTCTGCCTCAAGGGACCAGGCAATGTCCTGAGGATATTTGATAGGCATCATACCCAGAAGGGCACCTATCCGGGAGTTTATACCATCTGAAACAATAACGAGCTTACAGTTGATCTTGCCCTTTGAGGTGCTTACCATGAAACCGCCATCAACCCGCAGAACATTGAGAACTTCGATTCCAAAGCGAACGTCTGCACCGGCTTCTTCTGCCTGGCGAATGTAGAATTCATCAAACTTCTTCCGGTCAAGGAAATAAGCATCCCCCTCAAAAAAGACATTCCTGCCGGATGGTGCTATTATGTAGGCACCTTTGAGATTCTTGATAACATAACTCTGGTCAACTTCCTCACCTGTGCGATCAAACATCCCTTTGAAAAAGGTGTTTGCCGGATGGGTAGGTACACCTGCAGCTTCTTTTTTATCGAGAAGGATTACTTTACAGCCTTTAGCCGATGCATTCCGTGCTGCCATGACCCCTGCCGGGGAAGCCCCTATTACAATGATATCTGCATCCATTTTGAACCTCGTAAACACCTAATTCTTACCATAATATACCGGAATATGCCGGAACAAGTATGCAAAGTATTACATCAAGTATGAGAGAACCAAACATGAGACCCCTGTATCTGGAGCCCTGGAGAAATAGCCTTCCTCCACGTTCCTGTGTCGGGTTCTTTATAAAATCAAATGACTGCGTGAGCATCCACCCACCTGCAAGCAGTGCACCTGCAAAATATATGGGCCCGATCTTTGCAGTCAATCCGATGGCAATTGAGGCTATGACACCTACAACCCACATGAGAGTTACAAACTTAGAGGTTGCCGGAACTCCGAATGTCACCGGAAATGTCGGTGCGCCTCTGGCTCTGTCGCCTTCCACATCCCTTGCCACACCGGACAATGTGAAACCCCAGTCAGTGAAACACATCATAAGACCAAGGAATATGGCAGGTAGAGGAAGTATGGAACCATAATCAGGATTCCTGAGAATTCCTGCCGGATCGAATGCCAGCCAGATACCTATAGGCACAAGACCGTAAGCTATCCCCACAGGTACGAAACTAAGAAAGGTCAGTCTTTTTGCAAGTTTTGAGTATATACTTATAGTGACGACTGCTATCACCAGTACCACAAAAGATTCAGGATTAAGATAGAGAGCTGCCATACTTGCTATTAAAAATAACAGCCCTGCATACTTCATAGCCTGTCCACGACTTAGTTTATCAGACACCAACGGGCGGTTTGGAAGATTAATCTGATCTATATCGACATCACAACAGTCATTATATACATAGGAACTTGTTATCGCTGCATAGCCCCCGATAACCGCTATTATGAAAAGAATTGGATCTGGCAGTGCCCCTATTGCAAGATAGGATGCCAGCAAAGCACTTGCAGCAGGAAGGGCAAAATCCATATCCGCTATTTCCGGCCTTAACAATTCAAGATAAGGATTCCGTGTTTTTGAGCCTGAAGTCGAAACCAAGTATATCATCACCAATAGATTATAGCTCCTAATTTCCAGTATCGTATATTAGTATTAGGGTGGTCGGACTAAAAATGAGTCGGACAGGTATAAAATAAAAAAGAATTGGACAATAAGAACCAGAGTATCAAATGATAACCAGGTTTTATTTCCATTTTATAGAGAATTGTCTTTACTCTTTCTGGGAAGAGATAACTGTAAAGTTATCCATCTTTTCGAGTTTTTCTACAAGAGGATGCTCTAATTTATCCTGCATCAGGAAAGTGAACGTTGCCTTAGGGTTCAGTTCCACAAGCCGGATAGTGTTCTCATAAGCACTCTCGAGGGATTCATAATCAGGAGTTCTTACAACTTCAGCATTGAATGGATAGACCTCTGCAAGTTCCTGCGGGTAAGACCCGAATGGCGGTTTGAATATCAGGACGTTGTCATAATCACTGTCCCTCTTTGTAGGGTAAGCCCGTATCAAAGCCGAACCTTCTATGGTGAACCTTTCAAGCTGCCTGTTGAAACGCAGGACTTCCGGACGTTTGGCGGACTCTGGACCACAATAGAATAATGTGGATTTGGATGATGGATCACACTGCTCCAACCATGGAGAATAAGTATACATCTGCTTAAGAGCTTCAAGCATTCTTGGGTGAGCCCGGCATCTCTGCTCCACAAGCTCAAGGAGGTTGCCTTCCCATATGGCCTGCTTGACCTCACGAACCTCTTCAAAAGTTACATAGAGATTGTGCCTGGCAAGAAGTTCGGTGCAGTTGTGAGCCTTTTTCAATTCTTCCGCTGTGTGAGCCAGACATACAGGACATGAGCATGGCAGGTACTTAAGCTGGTCTACATGATATGTCCCTCTGGAAGTGATGTAACGCCTGTCCTTTGCATAAAGGGCATATGCAGCAGAATCGAAAAGATCACATCCAAGGGCAACTGCCAATGCGAACATCATCGGGTGTCCTGCACCAAACAGATGGACAGGTGCTGTGGGGTCGAGGCCTTTTTTAGCGGAAGCAATTACATCTACAAGATCGGCATAGCGATAGGACTCCATCAATGGGACCACAGCTCCAAATGGATATACATCAAAGCCTACCTCTGAAAGCTCACGGGCACACTCCTCACGGAGATCCTTGTAAATAGCACCCTGCACAGGACCTGCCAGAAGCATGTCACCTTTCACAAGTTCCCTTGCTTCTTTTAGACGCTGTATTGTGACAGCCATATCTTCCTTTGCCTTTTCATAAGACACATCAGGATGTGTAGGAATATCAAGAGGAACGCCTATGTCAGTTCCTATCTTCTGCTGGAAATCGATTATCATTTCATTTGTGACCTCGACTTCACCATAGACCGATAGCTGGAATGAACCGGAGTCGGTCATGAGGGGACCGTCAAAATCGAGTAATGCATGCAGACCATCTTTCAGTGCCTTTTCCCTTAATTCATCCTTACGATAGATGATATATGAGTTGGTGATAAGTATCTCAGCACCGAATTCCCTCATCTCAGAGGGTTTTACTGTCTGGATATTAGGATTAATGACAGGCATTACAGTAGGAGTTTCAACCACTCCATGCGGAGTTGTCAGCTTACCAATACGCCCTGCTGCATCCTTATGAATTATATCAAATTGTGATGACATGAGCTTTTAGATGATAGTTAAGATATATTTAAGCTTCCTTTCACGAACCTAAACTCAGAATTTACAATCTCAAATGAAAGAGAAGCAGAAGGAATATTTCATTATATAATTTATAATGTAACAGGAATCATTATAGTGTATGTACGAGCTGCACTCCCCTGTTAACCGCAAAGCTGTAGCAAAGTACATAGGTATTATCTCATAGCTTTCACTTTTGTCCTGGTTGTTCCGACAATTGCTGCGTTAATCCTTGGAAATACAAAAGCTGCCATAGGTTATGAAGTACTGCTGTAGCAGTTTTTATTATTGGAACGATTGTCTATCGAGCTCTTCCTGATTATGAGCTTGAAACAAAGGAAGCACTCATCATTGTTGCACTGGCGTTCCCGATCTCTGCACTTCTTAGTGCAATACCAATGTCACTTACAACAGGAATGTCTTTTATTGATGCTTATTTTGAAAGTGTGTCGGCTGTTACGACAACAGGTCTCAGTGTTGCACCGACTGATATCGGACCGATGTTCCTGTTTGCACGTTCCTGGGACCAGTGGGTGGGCGGAATAGGAATTATCCTTGTGGTGCTCTCTGTCCTTATCAGACAGGGAACTACCGCATCCAGAATGTACAAGGCAACCTATGGAGATATGAAGATCAAACCAACTGTTATAGCCACCACCAGTACACTTGGAAAAGTCTATGTAATTATAACATTGGTTTCCATAGTATTGCTTTTAATGAGCGGTATGTCCCTGAGTGATTCTATATGCCACACTCTTTGTTGTGTGTCAACCGGCGGATTTTCAACACGTGCTGAAAGCATAGGTGCATATCGAGGAAGCCTGATACCCGCAGCTATTAGCATATCGTGTCTTCTGCGAGCGGTTAGTTTTGTATTTTATCCCTATCTTTTCAAGAAGCCAGAGAAATTCTTCAAAAATCTGGAACTCAGGGCTTTCCTGGTCTTTACAATAATAGGAGCAAATCTTTTTGCTTTTACTCTTGCAAAAGAAAATATGGAGTAAAACTTAATCAAGGAAGTCTTTTCCAGGTAATACTGCAGTTAGCACAGCAGGTTTTTCTACAGTAGACCTTTCTATATTATCTGATGCTTCCAAAGCTGTGTTGATATTTATGATGTGATAGGAGATAACATAATGAAATAAATGGATTAGTTGTAGAAAAAGTCAGTTAGAAAAAGTTAGTGTTTATGAGTGAG
>DAZF01000043.1 GCA_002507205.1 Methanolobus sp. UBA32
AAGGATAAGCTTTTATGCTGAAATTCTAATTAGACGGCCTCCTTTTTTGACTTTAGTAACTAGTAGTGTGACTATAATATAGAAAAGGTGACAAAATTAAAATGGCAGAATTTGTGGGTACTACTGATTAAATAACAGCCGAAGTCCAGATTCTATTTTTTCAAACATCAATGATTTATTATGGGGCTGAAATTATCAGGTGTGGAAAAAACCTTATGAAGAGCTGACAATCATATTTGAAGGGACTCGGACAGGTTTTGATATAGGGTGACGGAAAACATTTGGAAGTTCTGTTTACCTTGTTATGGGAAATATGTTTGCAGGAGTTCATCAGGATGGCATTATGTTGCNNAGCCAATGGGCAGGCGAATGAAAGGATATCCGGCCCTGCATCCATTGGTTTATGGTAATCCTGAAGGGATGTAGAAATGGTTGAATGTCTCTATGATCGGCCATGTATACATAAAATAATTATATTAATATAATGTAGTTATGTTTGTGAGAAAACTCAAGGAAAAAACAAAATCTACTATCTATGGCATCAAAGGTATGCATAATGTACATTCCTGGCAGGGGCTTGCTATCCATTTTAAGAACAGTTCCCGCGTACTGAAATGCGACAGTTATGACACCTGCACTTCTGACAAGAGAACTAAGGCCTGTTTTTATTCTATAAAAAGGCCGGATGCCATCTATATGCTTCAGTCGGAATTCAATGTTAGTATTACAATTGCTGAAAAGCAGATAGATACTCTGGTTGATATGGGCGTAACCAGGGCATTGAGATGTCGCAGAGAAGATTCCTCCGGATTTTTCGATGAAGGTGCCCGTATGCTAGCGTTTGAAGAAGACCTTTAAAAGCCAATCAAAACTTTATTAAGCGAACAGGATAATCCAGCACCCATGTTTACAATCATCACGGGTGCGCAGTTTGGCGACGAAGGCAAAGGTAAGATAGTTGACCTCATGTCCGGGGAATATGATCTGGTTGTCCGTTTTCAGGGAGGCGACAATGCAGGACATACGGTCAAGGTAGGTGAAGATGTATACAAACTTCATCTTATTCCATCAGGCTTTCTCCTTGATTCAAGGGTTTTAATTGGTCCGGGTACAGTTATGAATCCTGAGGTTCTTGCAACTGAGATGGATATGCTTGCAGAGGGTGGCATAAAGCTAGATGCAAAAAGAGTTGGTGTGGATGCCAAGACAAGTATTATAATGCCATATCACATCGAACTTGATGGTCTGAGGGAATCTCTAAGAACTGAAAAGATTGGGACAACAAAGCGTGGTATTGGATTCGCATATATAGACAAGGTTGCAAGGGATGAGATTCGCATGTCTGACCTTGTTGATAAGGAAAGATTCCTGAAGAGGCTTGAAGAGCTTGCACCATCCAAAGAGGCGGCAATAAAAGAGCTTGGTGGTGACCCTTCCATTGTAATGGATGAGGTACTAATAGACAAGTATGTAAAGCTCGGTGAACGATTTGCATCTTATATCACTGATGTATCATATGAAGTAAATAAGGCTCTTGATGACGGGAAGAATGTTCTTGCAGAAGGTGCTCAGGGCACACATCTTGATGTGATACACGGAACCCAGAAATTTGTAACTTCTTCCTGTACTATTGCAGGTTCTGCCTGTGCAAATATTGGTGTCGGACCCACAAGGGTTGACAGTGTACTGGGCATAGTAAAAGCATACATTACTCGTGTTGGTGAAGGTCCTCTGCCAACAGAACTTCTTGACGATGTGGGTGAGCAGATACAGCAGGTTGGCCGTGAATTCGGTACCACTACCGGCAGGTCCAGACGCTGTGGCTGGTTCGATCTCCCATTGCTTAAGAAAGCCATCTATCTCAATGGTTACACTTCAATCGCTCTTACCAAACTTGATGTTTTATCCAATCTTGATCCTGTCAGGGTTTGTGTGGCATATGAACTGGATGGAAAAACCCTGGATTATCCTCCGGAGGATACGTCAGAGCTTGCAAGATGTAAGCCAGTATATGAAGACCTTCCTGGCTGGGAAAATGATCTTACTGGTGTAAAGGAATTCGCTGACCTGCCACAAGCAGCAAAGGACTACGTTCTTTACCTTGAAGACAAGATGGGTGTACCTATTGAGTATATCTCAGTGGGACCTGCAAGGGCGCAAACGTTTAAAAAATAGGGCGGATAAGGCAAATCTGCCGAAACACGTATATACTACTCGATAGTTTAAACATCACAATCCAGCTGAACTAATTACCAGATGCCATTGAGTCCGGCAGATGGTGAGTATCTTAACAGATATTATAATTCAGGAGAATATTATGACAACTGTATACGACGTTCCTGCAACCGAGTTAATCACAAAGGTAGCAGCGAAGTTAAAAGAAAATGATAAGGTTAATCCCCCTGAGTGGGCAGCATACGTAAAGACTGGTGTACACAAAGAGCTTCCACCAACAGACAGTGATTGGTGGTATATAAGATGTGCCGCAGTACTCAGGACTGTATATACACAGGGCCCAATCGGTGTTGAAAGGCTACGATCAGTTTATGGTGGTAAGAAGAACAGAGGTGTCGCTCCTTCTGTTAAAGCAAAAGGAAGCGGTTCAATTGCAAGAGTAGCTCTACAGCAGCTGGAAGAAGCAGGTTTCGTACGTGCTCTTAAGAGCGGTCGTGTGGTATCTCCTCAGGGACAGTCCATGCTTGACAATGTTGCATATGAGGTAAAACAGGACCTTGTAGAAAGCATTCCAGGTCTTGCTAAATACTGATCGAGTATTTCCTGTTTCGGTAACCCTATAAAGAATCATTGCTTACATTCCTGTAAAGCATAGGTGACTTTTATGACGGATGACCTTGAAGAAATAAGAAGAAGAAGACTTGCTCAAATGCAGCAGCAACAGCAGCAGATGGGTGCCGGCGACATGCAGGCAGCCATGCAGCAAGAGCAGGCACAGGCCGAAATGGATGCTAAAAAGCAGGCTCTGATGCGTCAGATCCTGACTCCTGAAGCACGTGAAAGGCTGACCAATCTACGCATGTCCCGCAAGGAACTGGTAGATCAGCTTGAGTCTCAGTTGATCATGCTTGCACAAAGTGGCAGGCTTCAATCAATGATCGATGATGAGAAACTCAAACAGCTTCTGGTTCAGATGCAACCCAAGAAAAGGGAACCGACCATAAAGCGTATGTGAGTACCTTCATGCAGGTATCAGTCTTATTCAGCGGTGGAAAGGACAGTTCTCTTTCCGCGATATTGCTGGAGCCATTCTTTGAGGTTGAACTTGTGACATGTGGTTTTTCGTTACTTCCCATAGGGGATGTAGCGTTTGAAACTGCAGAAAGGCTTGGTTTTCCGCACAGGCTAATCAAACCCGACACATCAATTCTTGAAAAGGCATATGACATGATCATGCAGGATTGTTTTCCAAGGAATGCTATCAATTTCATTCACAAGAGTGTTATTGAATACCTTGCAGCTGATAATAATATAACTTTCATTGCAGATGGGATTCGCCGTGATGATCGCGTTCCTGTGATGGGCCAACCTGAGATAAGGAGCATAGAAGACCGTTTTGGGGTTCATTATATTTGTCCCCTTAAAGGGTTCGGGCGTGCTGCTGTCAATGAACTTGTGAAAGAACACCTGGTCATTGATGAAGGCCTTAGCGAGAACGTGCTTAAAGCGGATTACGAGACCGAGCTTCGGGAATTAATAAGTCAGCGGCATGGTCCCGGGAAGATCAAAGAGATATTTCCCACACATGTTCAATCGCATGTTATCGAACGCAGGAAAGCAGGACAGAACAGAACAACATGATTAATGATTTATACAATAATTATGTTATAAGTTCAAAATTCAATCAATACCTTAATACATATCAATCATAGCATAGGTGAGACAAGTGAGCCACAATACTAAAGGACAGAAGACAAGGTTGGCAAAAGCCCACAGGCAGAACCACAGGGTTCCTACCTGGGTCATAATAAAAACCAACCGTAAGGTTGTAAGCCATCCACAGAGAAGGCACTGGAGAAGAAGCAGTCTTGATGTGAAGTAAGCAGGTGATGACAATGGCAGATGATATAGTAAAAGAGCAGATCTACACCATTCCTCTTCGTAAAGTGAGGGCAACCCCTCGCTGGCAGAGGTCTAGGAAGTCTATTAAGATGATCCGGGAATATCTTACAAAACACATGAAGGTTGAACCTGATATGATCAAGATCGACAAGACCATCAATGAGAAAGTATGGGAACACGGTTCAGAGAAACCACCTTCGTTCATTCGTGTAAGAGCTGCAAAGTTCGAGGATGGCGAAGTACAGGCAGAACTCGCATAAGTGCTCCCGGGCATCATTTAAGTTTATTCATAAATAATGATAAGAACTATAACTATTCAGGAAAGCCCCATCATAGGGGCTTTTGCAACGTGTACTGAAGATGTAGCACTGGTGCCGCTGGGCACTCCGGAAAATACCCGGGATGATATCGGGCAATTGTTACAGGTAAATGTAGTGGAGACTCTGGTCAATGGAAGTACTATTGTTGGTTCACTCTGTCGTGGAAATTCCAATGCATTACTTGTTCCAAGAGGGTCCACTATCAGGGGGCAGGACAAGATAGATATTCCTATCTCTGAATTGCCCGGCAAATTAAATGCCGTGGGTAATGTTGTCATGGTAAATGACACTGCTGCACTGGTTCATCCTGAACTCAGTGATCGGGCCGTTGAGGCAATAGAAAAAGCCTTGAAGGTCGATGTCAGGCGCGGCACAATAGGTGGTGTCAAGACTGTAGGCATGGCCGGAATTGCAACCAATAAAGGATTGCTTGTGAATCCGCGTGCAACAAGTTTAGAACTTGAAGTTCTCGAAGAGCTTTTTGGACTTCCGGTGGCTATTGGTACTACGAATTTTGGTACGCAAATGGTAGCTTCCGGGTTGATCGCCAATTCCAAAGGTTACGTTGCAGGTTCACAGACTACTGGTCATGAACTTGGAAGAATAGAAGATGCCCTGGGATTTTTATAATACTAAACAGGTGATTTAAATGAAGACATTTCAGGTCAAAGGCACATTTAAGGCCGGAGTAGCATGGGAAAAGTTCACAAAGATCATTGATAGCCAGAATGAGAAGAACGCACTTGATAAGGTGTACTCCCTTTTTGGCAGCAAACATGGTCTTAAAAGGAACTTGGTTAAAATCGAAAGCATAAATGAGGCATAATCCATGGTAGATATGAATGGACAGGATCCAAGGGTACTCGCAAATCAGCATCGCGAGTTCCAAAAGCGTGCGGAAATGATGCAGCAGCAAATTGGCATGGTCCAGATCTCAATGGAAGATTGTAATCGTGCTCTGACAACTATCGAAGAGCTCAACAATATTTCAATGGGTTCTGAAATGATGTTCCCTATCGGTTCCGGTTCATTTGTATATGCCACTATCAGCCATACTGATAAAGCAGTGGTTGATATAGGGGCAGGGCTAAGTGTTGAAAGGCCAATTGCGGATGCAAAGGAGATATTGCAGCGCCGCAGGGAAAGGCTGACTACAGCTCTTAACAACATGAATAATGCTCTGCTTCAATTAGGCCAGCAGATGCAGGCCATCGAATCTTTCCTCACCAAGCTTCAACAAGCTCAGGGGCAAGTAGGTTCCCAGTGAACCTTTTTTTCTATTTTTAAAAATTTCACGGGTTGTATCAAGTGTTCAACAAGCTTAAGGCAAAACTTAGTGGCTTCAAGGAAAAGATAGGGACCAAGATCGACGAGAAAGCAGTTGCTGTAGAATCGGTGGAAACAGTAAGCGATTCTCAGTCTATTCCGGTTACTGATAATTCTGGCCAGGAAGCTGTCGAGGATATAATAACAGTTCCTGAGGATTCCTCGATTCCGGAAAAGATTCCAAACACTATTGCAGATAAGAAGATTGGTTTTGCCCAAAAAGCCAAGGCTCTTGTCTTTGAAAGGGAATTCATTCTCGATGAAGATGATCTTGAAGAACCGTTATGGGAACTGGAAATGGCTCTTCTGGAAAGCGATATTGCTCTTTCCGTATCAGAAGCTATCGTTGAGTCTGTAAAGAATCAGCTTGTCGGAACAAGACGTCGCATTGGCAGTAACACTGGTAACATCGTTGAAGATGCGCTCAAGAAAGCTATCTATGATGTGATGAGTGCGAATGTATTTGACCTTGATGAGTATGTGCAAAATGCTAAAAAGCCTGTTCATATTGTTTTTGTCGGTATTAACGGTACCGGGAAAACAACATCTATTGCCAAGCTGGCAAAGCGTTTCAAAGACCAGGGTTTGTCTGTAGTTGTTGCCGCAGGCGATACTTTCAGGGCAGGTGCCATCGACCAGCTTGCAATACATGCCGGTAAGATTGGCGTGAAGATAATCAAACATCAGGAACAGGGTGACCCTGCCGCTGTGATCTATGATGCAATACAGCATGCAAAGGCCAACAGGGTCGATGTGGTGCTTTCAGACACAGCAGGCAGAATGCATACTAACATTAATCTGATGGAGCAGTTGAAAAAGGTCTGCCGCGTAAGTCCTCCTGACCTTCTTATCTTTGTTGATGAGGCAGTTGCAGGAAATGATGCAGTGGAGCGAGCAGCCCAGTTCAATGACGCTGTTCCTATAAACGGTTCCATCCTGACAAAAACAGATGCAGATTCAAAGGGTGGTGCAGCAATATCAATAGCATACATCACTAATAAACCAATTTTATTCCTTGGAATGGGGCAGGGATATGATGATCTGCGTAAATTTGACCCACAATGGTTTGTGGATCAGTTATTTGCAGAATGATTCCCCACTCCTTTCTCTTTTTATTAAGATTCTGAGTTTGATCTATTCCTTGCAGCTATCTTTAAGTTCGGATGCAAGGTTTTCTATCCTCTCGTTAACATTGTCACCTGAAGCGACGATATTGACGAATGCAGAACCAACGATTACTGCATCAGCTCCTGCTTTAATTACTTCGGCCGCCTGCTGGCCATTGGATATGCCAAAACCAACTGCCTTTGGTACATCCGTGTGAATACGTTCGAGTATCTTCTTTGTAGAGTCTGCAACATCAACTCTTTCCCCGGTAACTCCGAGCCTTGAAACGATGTATACAAAACCGGAAGTCTTGTCAAGTGTATTCTTCATTCTTGCACCTGTTGTCACAGGGGTGATGAGGAATATAAGATCGACACCATTTCTTTTACATGCATCATTCAGCTCATCGGATTCCTCGGCCGGAAGGTCCGGCACGATTATCCCGGTAATTCCTGATCTTGCACAATCCTCTGCAAACTTATCAGTTCCTCTCTTGTATATCAGGTTGTAATAGGTCATGCATACAAGAGGGACATTTTCCTTAATTGATGCAGCCATTTCAAAATACAGATCCGGATTCATGCCTGCTGCCAGTGCACGGGTGGATGCAGCCTGTATGGTGGGGCCGTCTGCCACAGGGTCTGAAAAAGGTAGTCCTAATTCAACGATGTCTGCGCCACCTTTTACAAGTGCATGTACTATTTCTTTTGTAGCTTCTGCAGAAGGGTCGCCTGCACACACATAAGCAATAAGGGCTTTCTCCTTCTTAATCTCAAGTTCAGCGAATTTATCTGCTATTCTCACAGGCAGACCTCCTTTTCTTCCTTTGCATCTTCTTCCTTTAGCTTGAACACTGTTTCAAGGTCCTTGTCCCCTCTTCCTGAAAGATTGATGACCACAAGGTTACCGAGTTCACCAGTTTTTGCCATTTTCATAACATAGGCTACTGCATGCGATGATTCCAGTGCAGGGATAATACCTTCCAGGCGGCTAAGCTCATAGAATGCTTCTAAAGCTTCATCATCGCTTACATTGCATGGTTTAATCCTTCCGATATCTGCAAGGTATGCAAGTTCGGGTCCCACACCAGAATAATCAAGACCCGCAGACACGGAACTTGACTCAAGTATCTGGCCGTACTTGTCCTGAAGTATAAGTGTGTGTGCTCCCTGAAGAATTCCTTCCTCGCCAACACAAAGTGAAGCTGAGTGTAGCGCCTCTTTATCTGTGGTCTTCATTTCCTTCCCACCTGCTTCAACAGGGAAGAGTTTGACTTCTTTGTCTTCGATAAAAGGATGGAATATACCCATTGCATTACTTCCGCCACCTGCACAGGCAACAATTGAATCAGGATAACGACCTTCCTTCTCCATGATCTGTTCCTTAACTTCCCTTCCAATCACACTCTGGAAGTCACGTACTATCATAGGATAGGGGTGAGGTCCCACAACAGAACCTATCAGATAATGTGTGTTTTCAACATTGGTTACCCAGTCTCTGAGAGCTTCATTGATAGCATCCTTAAGGGTCTTTGAACCGGATTCCACGGCATTTACTTTACAGCCCATAAGTTCCATCCTGTATACATTCATATGCTGGCGCACGACATCTTTTGCACCCATGTACACTTCGGATTCAAAACCCATGTTAGCAGCTGCCATGGCAGTTGCAGTTCCATGTTGTCCGGCACCTGTCTCTGCAATGATGCGCTCTTTCCCCATGTATTTGGCCAAGAGTGCCTGCCCAAGCGTATTATTCAGCTTGTGGGCGCCTCCGTGAACAAGATCTTCCCTTTTGAGGTATATCTTGATGCCATATTTTTTACTGAGGTTCTTCGCAAAGTAAAGGGGTGTCTCTCTGCCTGCGAAATCCTTCATAAAATAATCAAGCTCTGCAAGAAATTCCGGGTCATCCTTGTAACGATCATAAGCTTCCTCAAGCTCCGTAAGTGCTGGCATGAGTACTTCGGGAACGAACTGCCCGCCGAATTTGCCATACATTGATTTTTTCATAATCTTCCTCCATCTCTTAAATTAATCAAGTGCATCAACAAGTTCCTTTGTTTTTGTGTATATGTCACCACTTTTGATTATTGAGGTGCCTACGAGCACTGCATCTGCTCCTGCCTCGATAACCTTTTTGATATCTTCTGTATTTTGCATTCCACTTTCGCTGATTATTGTGTGGTGCAGATTGTTATTCCTATCAAAGTCCTTTATTAGTGGGATGAGTTTGAGGGTAGTATCCAGATCGATTTCCAGAGTACTGAGATCCCTGTTATTAATGCCAATGAGCCTTGATTTTGTTTTTAAGGCATCTTCAAGTTCATTTTTATTGTGTACCTCCACAAGTGGTTCGAATCCTTTCGATATGGCCCGATTTACCATCTTGTCAAGATCGTCTCCAAGAATGCCAGCTATCAGTAATATAAGGTCACTTTCAATCTCATTGAACTGGGATTCATTGATTATAAAATCCTTACGTAACACTGGCAGGGATACTTCTTTTCTCACAGTTTCAAGGTTATTGAGCGACCCATGGAAAAACTCAGGTTCAGTAAGAACAGATATTGCAACAGCACCAGCCTTTTCCATCTCATTTGCTATCATTGCAGCATCACTTGGTGTTATGTTCATTAACTTCTTTCCAGGTGATGCAGGCTTGACCTCCGCTATGACAGCAACCTTATTTTGTGATTTTTTATCTGCTATGGTCTGAACAATATCTCTTTTTTCTATTCGTATGTATCCTCTTTCTTCCTGTCCATCCTTATTTTTTAGTTTTAGGATTCTCTTTTCAGTAGATTTAACGATATTATTGATTACAGAATGCATGAAACAACCACGTATGTTCTATAATGTACAAAACTGTACATGAATGTAATTATATTTAATAGTATTGGTGTATATTGTCATCTATTAATGAAGTCTTATGGCTTTCACTAATGAGCAAGTCTGTATTAAGGATTCCCACTTTTATCTTTTAAAAAGAACTCTATGTTTGGATCAATGTGCTCTAAATGGTGGATGCTATCGATCTGTTCCTGTATGCCTAGCTTTTCCTGGAATGTTGTAGGCGGAAAATATGCCAGGTATGCAAGCACCGTACCTATTAAAACAAACAACCTTGCAAATACTTGCATCACATCTACAATTGCAATCATATCTGTAAGTACAAAGTCAAAAACAAATGATATGGCCACAAGTGGAAGTGCTGTTCTGTATCGTATCCTTTTTGGCATTCTTTGTAGAAGTATGAGTAACAATAACCCCATTATCATGGAGGTCGGTATGACAAAAAGACCCATAAGATACAGGTTTATAGCTGCATCACTGTTGATCATAAATATGGATCCCCATTCTGTTACTATGGGTCCGACTATGCCATTATTGTACAAAAAAGCAAGATAGGCTGCTCCTATTAAAGTGAAGATCAGTGCAATATATTCTCCTACTTTGGTACTGCCTGTTATCACATATATGATAAAGAATACAAGTGGAACTGAAATAAAGGCGAAGGGAATTGCTGTTATGAAATATAGGATGGCATCTATCTCCTGACTGCCTGCATACGCCATGAACATTCTCAGTGATGTTGGCAGATATGTCAGTCCTACAATGATCCAGAAAACGATAAGGGAAAAAAGAGCAGGTTTGCTATTCTCTTTATATCTCTCCTTGTTCCGGGAAAGCACCCATGCAAATGCAAGGGATGAGAGTGTGATTGCAAAACAGATTGTACCGTTTAATAATAGTCCTGAATTCATCTCTGTCTTTACTTGTATTTGATTTATTTTATTTATATATTTTCATTGTGCAAGAGTTACTCGTTTGTTGTTTGACATTTCCAACCAAATGGTATATATATTATTCATTACTATATTAGTGATATATCCAAAAATATAGGGATATAAGAGGAGGATCGTACATGAAAGCAAACAAATCATTAAATATGAAACAAAACACGAGGGCTCAGGTGGGTATTGGTACCCTTATCATATTCATCGCAATGGTACTCGTCGCTGCAGTTGCTGCAGCAGTACTTATTCAGACATCCGGTATACTGCAACAAAAAGCGCAATCAACCGGTAAACAGTCAACTCAGGAAGTATCATCCAACCTGATGGTCAAGAACATTGAAGGAGTACGTGCAAAAAATACTACTGTTACTTCAGATACAATTGACATGCTCAAACTTCAGGTAGGTCTCAATGTAGGTAGTTCTCCTGTTGATGTTAATCAGGTAGTTATATCAATAACTGATGGTACTATTGCGCATAATCTTGTATATGCGGGCAACGATAAAACTTATGATGACAAAATGGGTAATTTCACTGATGTTGCTGAAACTAATCTCATTAACTTGCTTACGGAGAGTGGCAATCCAACTAAATTCTATACTGTAGATAGAATACGCGATGAAGACCAGTCCTTCTCACAGTCAAATCCTGTAATGAACACTGGTGATCTCATTATAGTGTACCTCGCAACCACGTCGAATGATGCAGTAGGACTTACTCATATGGGTTCTCTTGATACAAATTCAACCTTAGTGACCTCTCAATTGGAGCTTGTTCCAAGGACTACTGTTAACATCGTATTAACTCCTGAATCCGGTGCAGCTACAATTGCTGAATTCGTAACACCTTCCTCATACGGTGTCAAGGAGACCGTACAACTGTATCCGTAAGCTAAGAGCATGTACAGCCTGTCTGTACATGCTTTTAAGGAGGGTGTAATATGAAAGCAAATAACAAAATGTGCCTGCAGAAGGATACGCATGCTCAGGTAGGTATTGGTACTCTTATAATCTTCATTGCCATGGTTCTGGTTGCTGCTGTCGCAGCAGCTGTACTTATACAGACATCAGGTATCCTGCAACAGAAAGCACAGGCTACTGGTAAGCAGTCTACCCAGGAAGTATCGTCCAACCTCATGATCAAGAACATTGAGGGTGTCCGTGCAAAGAACAATGCTAGTGACATAGCAGGCAATATATCTCTGCTGAAACTCAACGTGGGCCTGAATGTTGGGAGTTCACCTGTAGACATAAACCAGGTTGTCATTTCCATAACTGATGGTACCACAACCAATAATCTGATATACGCAAACAATGCAAAAACTCATACCAATGCGATGGCGGGTTTCCTGACAACAGCTACTGCATCTGCAAATCTGGAAAAGCTGCTGACGTCTAATCAGACCCCTCCTGGCGATAATGCAAAGTACTTCTTCACTGCGGAAAAGATACGTGATGAAGATGGTTCTTTCACTCAGGAAAAGCCAATTCTGAATACGGGTGATCTGGTGACGATCTATCTATCCACAGTTGCTTCTGGTGATACCGGCTTTGCCCAGGTAGGTTCCCTAACCACTACCGGATTAAAGGACAGTGGTCTTGTTGTCGGACCCAGATCTACAATGAGTATTGTATTGACTCCTGAAGCCGGTGCTGCAACAATTGCGGATTTCGTAACTCCATCTTCATACGGGATCAAAGAGAACGTGCAACTTTATCCATAAGGTGATCTTTCACCTTATTCTTTCTTTTTTAAAAATATTGCAGCCTGTTCTGTATAATTTATTTTATTATTTATCAATTCCAGGTTAGGATTTTCAAAGTCCGGTACGATCTTCTTCAAAGCAGATAAAAATAACTTATGACTATTTGGATTCTTGTTCTGGGTGACGGTCAGATAATTTTCTCTCAGGTAAGCGTTTTTTGAAGTGGGTTATGTATTATCTTTATGCAATATCGATTCAATTTGAAGTATGGTTATCATTTGTAGTACTTCCACAAACATCTATAAGGGTTAATGGTCTGTAAATTCTCCTTTTGAATGTGTTAAAAGACTCTAAAAGTAATATAATGGGATCTATACAAGAAAAATGGAAGTGGAAAAGTATTGAGTTGCTATTGGGTGGAGTTTTAGGGCATTCTTTCTATAATCTCGCCCATCCTCTTATTCTTCTTATAAAATGTTGTTGTATCCTTAAGGAAATTAGATGCTGTCATGCCTTTGTCAGTAACGATATATCCGCCCCTTTTTACTTTCTCGGCCAGGCCTTCAAGCTGAAATATAGTTTTCATCTTGCTTCCGATGCTCCCCTTGTCTGCGAACATGTCTGTGTACTCACGTATCTCTGAGAACTCTGTAATCCTGCCTTCATTCTTACCGAGGACTTTGAGTATTAGTCTGTATTGTATGTCTCCCGGTCCCTGGTGTATTCCAAGTGACTGGTAAAATTCAGCAACTTTTTGCTCCAGGTTGACATCGATATCTTCAGACATGGATATCAGTCTCCTCTACATAATCCTCATCATAATCTGCTTCATCATCATTTTCATAGAGGTTATACTCATATTCTTTTATCCCGAGCTTTTCCTGCAGGGTCATTGGGGGGAAATAAGCAAGGAACGCCTGTACTGTGCCAATGAGTACAAATATCCTGGCTGCAAGCTGCATGGTATCATCAAGCGTGATCATATCAGTAAGCATGAAATCGAATACAAATGAGATGGCTACCAAAGGCAATGCGGTTCTGTAGCGCAGTCTTTTTGGCATGCGCTGTAGGAATATGAGGAAAAGCAGTCCTATTATCATTGCTGTAGGTATCACAAAAAGTCCTATCAGATAGACGTTAATTGCGCTATCGCTATTGATGGTGAACATGGATGTGAGGGGTGTGGTAGTGGGGCCAATGACTCCGCTGGAATATAGTAACATCAGGTATGCTGCACCAAACAGGACGAAAAGTAACGAGATGTAGCTGCTAATCTTCTGGTCACCTACAATGACGTACAGGATGAAAAAGACCAATGGCACTGCAACGAATGCAAATGGTAATGATGCCATATAATACATAGCCAGGTCCAGTTGCTGGTTTCCCATGTACGCTGCTATCATCCTTACTGTCGTAGGCAGGTATGTCAGGCCAACAAGTGACCATAACGCTATGAGGGACCAGAGTGCAGGTCTGCTTTTGTTGTTATGTTGCGAATCGCTTTGGGAAAGTACCCATGCAAAAGCGAATGAAGATATGGTTATTGCAAAACAGATAGTTGCATTCAACAGTATCCCTGCGTTCATATATTGACCTCATATCTAATTATTCTGTATTATATATTAATAGTCTGATAGTACAAAAAGATAATGTTTGATGTTTGACATTTCCAACCAAATGGTATATATATTATTCAATTATATAATAGAGATATATCCAAAAATATCAGGATATAAGAGGAGGATCGTACATGAAAGCAAACAAATCATTAAATATGAAACAGAATACCAAGGCTCAGGTGGGTATTGGTACTCTTATTATCTTCATAGCAATGGTACTCGTTGCCGCAGTTGCTGCAGCAGTACTTATTCAGACATCCGGTATACTGCAGCAGAAAGCGCAGTCAACCGGTAAACAGTCAACCCAGGAAGTATCATCCAACCTGATGGTCAAGAACATCGAAGGCATACGTGCAAAGAACGGCACAAATCTTTCAGAAACCATTGACCTGCTCAAACTACAGGTAGCCCTCAACGTGGGCAGTTCTCCAGTCGACGTGAATCAGGTAGTTATTTCAATCACAGATGGTACAGTAGCACATAATCTAGTCTATGGTGGCAATGCTAAATCATATGGTGCTATGCCTGGGTTTTCAAACGCTGGCACTGCTGCAGAGAATCTGGTACAATTAGTTACTAATGCAACTAACCCTACTCAGTTCTATACTGTGGATAGGATACGTGATGAGGATTCTTCATTCTCCCAGGGTAATCCTGTGATGAACACAGGTGACCTTATAATAGTATATATCTCAACAACATCATCTGGTGGTGCTTCTTTAACTGATATTGGATCTACTTCTGGAGATCTTGTAACATCTGACATGGAGCTTGTTCCAAGAACACTGGTCAACATTGTGCTGACACCTGAATCCGGTGCGGCAACAGTTGCTGAATTTGTAACTCCGTCTTCATACGGTGTCAAGGAAAACGTACAGTTGTATCCATAAGATGACTTTTTGTGTGTAGAAGTTCTACACACCATTCTTTTTTCCCGGAGATGTTATTCATGAAGGCTAATAAAAAGACCGGAATGTTCGCAGATGCTCGGGCTCAGGTGGGTATCGGTACCCTTATCATTTTCATTGCTATGGTGCTCATTGCTACGGTAGCCGCTTCTGTACTCATACAGACTTCCGGCATTCTCCAGCAACAAGCCCAGTCAACCGGTAAGCAGGCAACTCAGGAAGTTTCATCTAACCTTGTCATAAAAAATATAGAAGGAACTCGTGCAAAGAACAATGCTACTGATATGGCAGGCAATATATCTCTGTTAAAGATACGGGTAGGCCTGAATGTAGGGAGTTCTCCTGTAGACCTTAATCAGTTAATTGTCTCTATTACAGATGGGGCTAATACCAACGACCTGCTTTACGCGAACAATGATAAAACCCATGATTATGGTATGAGCAATTTTTCGTCGGATGCCACTGCTGCAACTGCTAATCTGGAAGCTTTGCTTAAGGATACGCAGACAACACCTGGTGACAATGCAAAGTATTTTTTCACTGTACAGAAGGTCAGGGACGAGGACATGTCGTTTAACCAGGGGAATCCTATTATGAATACCGGGGACCTTGCTATTATTTATGTGTCCACAGTATCTGATGGTGATCTTCCATTTGCGACCATAGGTGAAATAAGCACTGCTGGCGGCCAGAAGGATTCCGACCTTGACATAGGACCGCGAACAAGTGTCACGATAGTACTGACACCTGAATATGGTGCAACGACAATGGCAACCTTTTTAGCTCCGTCGTCGTATGGTACCAGGGAAACAGTCCAGCTCTATCCATGAGCCGGACTTTTCTTATATTTTATGAGGGATGATATGAGCAAAAGAACTATCATTTTACTGTTTATTTTATTTTTCTGTTGTTTTGCTGTAGAGGCTTCAGCAGATGTTTCGTTTATCAATAACATTGAACTGCATGAGAAATCTATCACTTTTACAATAAATGAAACATATTCCTTTGAGGATGCGATGAGTTTCAGAGGGGATCTGGATGCAGACGATAATGGAAATGTAAATGCTTCAGAGGTCGAAGTGTACAGGGAAAGTTATCTGCTAAATCATAAAGCACAATTCTTAGAATATGTTTTAATAGATAATGGTTCACTTCCGTTGGAAATAGATTCTACAGATCTTCAGTTTAAAGGTGCAGAGGGGCTGGTGGATACTTCTCAGTTGAATGTGACAACAATAGTGCAATATGGGGCAAATTCAACAATTTCCGAAGGAAACCATAGTATATGGGTACTCGGTCATCCGCTCATCGAGAGCATGAGATTCGTTCTCCCGGACGGGATGGAATTGGTCTCATATGATGGGCTTGATAATGCATCACAGTCGGTGCAGGATGGGCGTGTAGTGATTGAAGGTGTCAGTGGAATACGTTCCTTTGCGATAAATGACACTCCTGCATTCGAATATGCAGCATATGTTACAATGCAGAAAAAGCCCTTTTATAAAAGTAGTTTCTTCCTGCCCCTTGTGGTTATAATTGAGGTTCTACTTGCATCAATAGCATTATATATTATTAAAAATAATAAAATAAAGAACTCTCAATAAAAATGCTCTTTAATAATTTATAGATTTACGGTGCTCACATGAAACACAGGTCATCCTATATCATTTGTTTTCTTGTTCTGGCAGCCGCTATTTTAAACAGTGGTTGTATTGCCCAATCCCCAGAAGAATCAGTCGAATCAAAGGTTTTGGAGTTTTTGACCGCTGTCAACGAAGACGAAGCTGGAATGGCTTATTCTCTATATACCGGTAAGGATTTTCTTGCACCAGCAAGCATCACAATGATATTCAAGAATAAAGGTATGGGGCCGGGCACTATTATGGAAACCACTATTATTTCTCAGGAAATAGTAGGCGATCTTGCTATAGTAAAAGTTGAATGTTCCGTAGCAACCCTTGACCTTTCCGGAAATGCAAAAAGTACCACCTTAGTTCCCATTTATTTCAGGTTGCAGAATAGTGAGCTAGGCTGGATAATAACAAGGGTTTCATTTGATTTAGAGTTGACATTTGACAATGCTGAATTGGTCGACATTGAAGTGGAAAGTACTTCTATCGATTTAATTACTGATAATGCTCCGACCATAACTGTATTTGCGTTTGCTATGCTTGGAGCGGGTCTTTACCTGGACAAAAAAGACAAAGCTAAGAAAAAAGAGAATAGTAGAACGATAGATGCTTCAGATGCAGTTCCTTTGCAAAAAGAAGCAATTGCGCAATATGTCCGATTTGTTCCGGCACAACAGATTACAGTCGGTAATGTTACAAGCGTGGATGTCTGGGTCAAGAATTTTACCCAGGAGCCTTATCATAACTTCTCAATGAAAGCCAAATTTGCTAATTCGCTTGAAGTGGAAAAAGTCAACCTATTTTTTGACACCATTGCGCCAGGTGAAACTGCAAAGAGAACATGGGTGGTAAAACCTAAACTTACCGGGTGGGCATCCATTGAAGAACCAACTGTGATATTCGATTATATGGGTACAAAATACATCGGTGTACTTGATCCTGTATGGCTGCAGGTTCAATGATAATTGGAGGTGGGGTCATTGTCATCAGATAACATCGAAGAAGGAGATTCTTCACAGAAAGTATCTCCTGATATTATGAAAAAATTGAATGATGCATTTTCCTCTTATCTTGATGGAAAACAATCTTCAACTACCAATTGTGATCTATCTGAAAAGAGTTCGCTTCTGGAATTAGTTCAATCAGGTATCATTGAAAAGCAGGAATCAAAACCAGAGTCTGATTCTAAAGGTGAATATGCGGATATTTCAGATGATAATTATGTTGGGATGGGGGAAGAACCTGATTTTTCCCTTCTGGATGATGGTTCAGTAAGTCCTGATGTTGCTATTATAGTTCCGGATACATTATCTGGAGTTTTTGATGATGTTACATATCAATCGGTCGAAATTGAGATTGATGACATTGAAGCAACTGCTAAAAGTGAAGAGGATCAGCGATATTCAGAAATAGTGTCGGATATTTTGAAAAAGACTCCCAAGGCTCCTGTTATCTCGTCTGCGGAATCTGTAGATAAAAAAGAAGGTTTCTGTGGCAATCTTTCATCTTCTATAAAGAATATTCCTTCAACAGAATCTGAATCAGGCCATAAAATTGAGAATGCGCAAGATTCTTCTTTTAATGTAGGGCCGGACACTGTAGCAAAAAAGGCAACAATGTCCGTCAAAGCAGAACCTTGGAAAGAGTTGTATGAATCGGATAAAGCCAAAAATTTATCTCCGGCTCCAAACCCCTCTCTGAATAAAACTCTTAATAAGAAAGAAGTCAGGAAAATTGAAAAAAGACTCCAGTCCCGAAGTGTTGAAACCAATTCATTCCCTTCTGAGATTTCGGTTATCAAGGAAATGAAAGTATCAAAGGTGCCAGAGGACAATATTTTCCGTTCTCCTGTAAATATTGCTTTCCTTTATAGCAAGGACCATATACGTCATGATGCTGCTTCCCTGTCTATCAACACTCATGAAAAACCTGAGCGTCTTATTAAAGCGATGTGGTATCTGGAAAAGAACAAAGTTTTCAATGATGGTACGTGCACACTAATAGATGAATTTGGGATGGCGGAAGAAACTGATCTGTTAAGGGTCCATGAAGAATCGTATATTTCATTCGTCCGATCTTATTCAAGTGCAGGTGGCGGTTTTTTAGGTGACAGCACTTACATGACCCCATGCTCGTATGATATTGCAAAGGCAGCAGCAGGTGCTGCAATAAAAGCCGGTGATCTGCTTTTGGATAAGAAATTCTCACATGCTTTTGTTCTGGCACGTCCGCCTGGTCATCATGCAAGTTCCCAGAAGTACGGAGGATTTTGCCTATTCAATAATGCAGCCGTTCTTGCACGGCATTTGCAAAGTAACAGGAATATAGGAAAGATACTGATACTTGACTGGGATGCGCATGCTGGTGACGGTACAATGGAAATCTTTTATGAAGATCCGACTGTCATGTTCATATCCCTTCACCGTGATCCTCATGGTTTCTACCCTCGTAAAGGTTTCAGTTCCCAAATTGGGGAAAACGCAGGCAAAGGGTACACTATGAACGTTGAAATGCCGGAAGGTGCCGGTAATGATGAGTATGCACTGGCATTTGATGAAGTGGTCGTTCCTCTGGTAAGTCAGTTTGCTCCTGAGTTTATAATCTTCAGTTGTGGTTTTGATGCATATTACAAGGAAAAAAATATCGGCCTGACTCTGGATTCAGAAGGTTATCATCAGATGACATCAAAGATGCGTTCAATATTCCATGGACCAATGGTTTTCCTCATGGAAGGTGGCTACCACGATTTTAATGGTCAGCTATGCCATAGTGTGCTTAATTCTCTCCATGGAAAACCAAACCCTGTCAGTGATTCCCTGGAAATATCAAGTTATAAGTTGAATCAGAAAAAGCAGATATTTGCTGATACGCAGAAAAAGATAGGGGAATCGAAAAAGTATAATCCGGCATTTTCTTTGCAGGTGTCCTGATGGTTCATGTCGGAGTCACACTTAATGAAAATCATTATTTGCATGACTCCTTGCTAAATGGTTTTCCCTGTCCTGAAAATCCTTCACGCTTAAAAAAGATACAGGAGTATCTTAAATATACTGGTCTGCTTGATGGTGTTCGGTGTCATATATATAATTCTGAACCTGCTACTGTCAGGGATGTCTTGCGAGTGCACACAAATGAATATGTTGAATTTGTGAAGTCGTGCACGAAAGATCCTCGTCTAAGTCCTGGTAAGGATGTATATATATGTCCTTCTTCATTTGATGTGCTTTTAGGGGCTACCGGATGTGTTCTGAATGCAGGTGATCTTGTTGTTACAGGAAAATGCAAACATTCTTTTGCCTTGATACGTCCGCCCGGTCATCATGCCGGTCCTGATACGTCCAGTGGATTTTGTATTTTCAACAATTCAGGTGTACTGGCCAGGTATCTTCAGGAAGTGCACGGACTTGAGAGAATTGCGATCATAAATATTGATGCGCATGCTTCTGATGGTACACATGCAGTATTTGAGGCAGATCCCAGTGTTCTCTGCATATCAATTCACCAGGACCAATCAACTCTTTATCCGTATAAGGGTTTTATTCGGGATATTGGTGTCCGGCCTGCACTTGGTTATTGTATCAATATGGAAATGCCTCCGGAGTCCAGTAATCCTGAATACAATGTATTCTATGATGAAGTGGTGGATAAAGTACTGGAAAAATTCCATCCACAGATGGTTATACTTGAATGCGGGTTTGATGCTTACCATAAAGAAGCTCTGACAAAACTGAATCTTACTATTACCGGGTATTATCAATTAATAGTTAAATTAGCAGGTAAATGGAACATTGTGAGTTTGCTGGAAGGCGGTTATCATGATGATCTTGGCCTGCTCACGTCGGTTGTTCTGCGTGCATTGGCCGGGGAAAGCAATATTAAGGATGATGTTGACCTGATAGACCTGCTTGCTTCAAGGCATGCTAAAACCAGAAAAGATTTTAACAATAATTTGTCCCTTCTGAAAATGAGGTTGGAACCATACTGGGATTTATAGATCCGTGGTTAAAAAGGTAGTTGATCAAATGTTTGAACTTGCAAGAACTGATGATGGTATATCTTTCTGTAAACTTGAGCATGCTTTTGAGCTTGACAAGTTGAAGATAGGTGAATTCAGTTACTTCAGGAAATATCTTGGTATGGCAGATTATTTCTCCAATTTTAACAGCTGGCTTAAAAGACCTACAGTAGCGTTGGTGCTGGCGATATCAGACAACACTGTTGTTGGATGGGCAATGAATGAAAAATGGAGTTCTCCTTCAACTGATGGAAGACCTGTGTATGTGTTGCGTGGTATTGAGATCTCTCCTCAGCTTGCAAGGCGGGGCGTGGGCAAAAATATGTTTTTCCTTATAGCCAATGTACTACTTGGCCACGTTATTACAAAGCCGGTAAATAAGAATGCAAAACTCTTCTTCGAGTCTCTGAATTTTGTGGAACCTTCTTCGAGTTCTCCGGTGAATCTTGGTGATTATCCGGGTTATATGATACTTGAAGAGGGTAAAAAGGAATTATTGTCCTTTGAGGATATTTCGGTATTTGAAACTAATATAATGTCATGTAAAGCTAAGATATTTCCAAAAGAAATCAATCTTGAACCTGTGGTCAGTGGTGTTAATACAGTAGTATCAAATGAGTGTGTTGCTACTGAAAAATCCATTATTGCAGATGGTGGGACTGATTCAGTTACTTCACCTGATGATAAAGGTGTTGGCGATTCTCAGGACCCTATCGTATTTGATGGTAAATTTGTGGGTGAACAGAAAATGATGTCCCCTTGTAAATGCGGGCATTATCTGGTATACAAATATCAGGTCACCGGTAAGAAGAAAGGTACTGCTTTTATATGTGCCAGTTGCAACATTGAACGCTATTTCCTCCCGCTTAAGAACCTGTCTAAATAGGACCATTTTTCAATTTATTTTTTACGAATTCCTTTTTCGAAAGCAATTTGTTTAATTGACTTTTTTAATAATTTATATAAGCAGAAGTTGCTTATTTTCAATTTTCAATAGAAGGTTATTAATATGGCAAATACAATATTAGTTATAATTATAATACTAGATATATAATATATTCATATGGGGTCTTTCCAGATGGCTCAAGAGCAGGGTATCGCAAAAGTTGATCTAACTTATATTTATAAAGCAGTGATGATGGGCAATTCCCTTTATTCCGATAATTGGGAAAAAGGTGTTCTCTATCTTACCAACCTGAACCTATGGTTCTCAGAGGGGGGAGGATGGATAACAATACCTCTAAAAAGCATTACGATGGTGGGCAGGGAGGTTACTGACCCTATTCGCATGAAAGCACAGCGGACCATTGGTACTTCACATGTACTCATGATCGATTATCTTCAGCCTTCATCTGTTGTAGAAGGAGCTACGGCTTCTGCTACTGCATTATTAGCAGGTAACGAAGCGGTGATCAATACGCTAAAGACCTATCTTCAGCCAATGTGTGGTACTTCTCCGAAAAAGCAATCGCTTTCTGATGTTGATAAAAAGCTCCTTTACATGCTTTCAACCGGTGTAAATGACTTACAGAAGCTTGGTTTTTTCATAGGTGTTGATGGTGATACACTGGCTACCAGTTTCAAGAACCTGAGGGAGCAGAATCTCTGCGACACATCGGGAACACTTACTGAACATGGTCTAAAGCAAATAAGGGAGATGATGTGAAATGAACTTAATCACCAAAAAGGAGGTGTTTTGATTGGCAGATCCAGGTCTTCCTCCTTTCATGAGTGCCCCTGGCGGAGATGCACCACCTATGTCCAATAGCAGTTTTGGACAGTCCATGGGTGCTTTTGGAGCAATGCTCAAATTACAGCAAAATATCAGTGATAGATTCCCCAGAGCCAAGGTTCCGTGGAGCGGGACCAGAGAATTCCTCAAGGCAAGTACCATTGAGATGATAAGATCCACTTCACTTTATCGCTTCCACATGGATTTCTTCCGGGAAATTGGTCTTGGTAATATGCAGTTGATATCTTATGCACCAATGCATTACATTTACGCAGTTCCCAATAATCCTGTGTGCAATTTCTATCCGGCACTCAACAACCAGAAAGTGTGTGTAGCTACAACAGATGCTCTTCACAGATTTTTCAGGGAGGAGCTTGAACTTGAGTGCACAGTTGAAGAGATCGAATGTATCAAAAATGGCAATGAGGTATGTAAGTTCAAAGTCGACCTTCAGCCTATATCTGCATATCAGGTAATGCTTGATGGACATGACAAGATGATACTTTCAGGTGTCAGGCCACCAGTTGACGAAAATGACTTGAGGGACAGGGTAAGGGCACTGACAGTGTATAAGTTACTGGAAAACGGCCGTTTGTCAGAAATAGGCAATGCTTACATGCAATTTGCAAGCAGCATGAAGGTCGAGGAAAAAATATTCGATCCACCATGGAAGCTCAAAGAAGAACTCTCCTCTATTGCTGATACTCACAGTACTTTTGGTGGTGCATTTGGTGCAATGGCCAAAACAGTCCAGGAACAGCAATCAGATAAGCCTGTAACTCCTGCGCCAGTTGTCTCCGAGGAAACAAAACAATTGCAGGAAGAAGCTAAAAAGACAGATAGTTTTGCCGAGCTTCTTGCAAAAATGAAAAAAAATCAGTAGGGATATGAATGTCAGGTTACAGATCAGTTTCAGAGAATAATCATCTGGGAGATTTCATAGGTGAATTTGTAAGGGTGATTACGGACAAGTCACATTACAGAGGCGAATGTGCAAGGATCGATCAAAAGAACAACAATATTCTCTTGATAAATGTTGTAATGAAAAACGATACTGGATGGGTTGACATAAGTGACCGTATGCTGGTAATGGGACCTTCCATCGAATCAGTCTACATAGAAAAAAGCTTTCCATTTGACAGCAATGAATCCCTGATACTTTCTATTGAGAACGGTTCATTGATGCCGGATTCAGATCCTGCTTTACAGAACCTGAATAATTATAACGAAGCCGGATTCCCGGAGGACTACAAATGAGCGGTGAGAAAAGAATACCAACCGGAATTGCAGGTCTTGACCGGGTAATCGAAGGTGGCGTACGTGACAATACGACTTTTCTGGTTGTTGGTTCAAGTGGTACCGGAAAATCTACATTTGCAATGCAATATCTGAATTATGGCCTTGAACATGGTGAGAATGGTCTCTACATCAGTATGGAAGAACCCCCAGAGCAGATCATGCGTGAAGCAAAGATGCTGGGTTTCAATCTTGATAAGTACTATGAAAAGGAACTTTTCTTCTTCCATTCAAAAGGAAAGGATTTTGTAAAGCTTGTAGATGAGCAGCTCCCCGCACTTGTGGAAGCTAACCGGAACTATTCGGTAAAGACCCGTGTTATCATAGATCCTTTAACTCCTCTTATATGGGCTATACAGGATAAACAGGAGCAGCGTGAGATTATCACGAAGCTGTTCTACACTTTAAAGCAGCTTGGCCCTGTCCTTATCACAACTGAGGAACATTCTTCTCCGGGAGAGACTGTCGGTGAGGATGTGCTGATTCCCATTTACATGTCCGATGGTGCTGTACACCTGACCTACCGGCCAATTGGAGGTGCTTTTAACAGGGCTCTTGAGATCATCAAAATGCGTGCCACAAGACATGGGGAGGAGGTATATCCCTACATATTTGTTCGTGGTGTCGGGGTTGTTGTAAGAACCACTCCACTTGTATCTGCCGAAGATATGCGCAAATATGATGATGTCTTTGACAAGGCTATAAGGACTGCTGCAGACCTTGGAGCTGGTGAGAGGATGCTTGAACGTCTCGTTTACGTTAAGGAGAACTGGTCATATCCGTTCTCTCCAAAGGAAACACTTCAGATATTCTTTGAATCCCAAGGTCTGAATGATGCAGTGACAAGGCAGGATCTCGCAAGAAGAAAAGAAGAAGAGGCAAGTTCTCCCGAAGTCCCGCTGGATATCGGTGAACTGTCCGGTGGAACTCTGCAGATCGAAAATGCAGAGCTTATTCAGGATGATGAACTCTCCTTTTCAGATTCAAATGATGAAGGACTTATAGAAATTGATAGTCTGAGTGAACTGGAAGAATTAATTCAATGATTGCCTGAGGTGGATTGACGTGTCAGTTAAAAAAACAAAAGATGACCTTGAGGATGTTTCCCTTTTGAAGTTTGCTCTGGTCGCACAGCTGAAAAGGACACACCAATCCAGTGATGTGGATGTACTTTTATTTGCAGGTGCAGACGGAAAGATATATGCATCCTACATACCGGATAGTATCGGCCCGAAGATATTTGAGCTCACCAACCTGATCAGCCATAATCTGTTACATGTGAGCCAGCAGCTTGCAATGGGACTCAGACAATCGGTCATAGAATATGACTTCGGTACTGTTATTTTCTCGGCAGTCGGTCGTGGAGCGCTTTTGATTTCCCTTTTCACAGGAAAAGCTGACCTCTCAGAGAATATGGGTAAGATCGAGGTCGCTAAACATGTGATGCAGCATATCTTTGAACAGCGCCCGATGACTAAGGAGCAGTTGGCTACCTATCCTGAAGAAGTGGCTGCTGAGTTACGTATATTGTCCAAGATCGTTTTCAATGAAATGTACACCCAGTCTTCTGAATATAAAAAGAACATGGAGATCCTTGCAGACATAAAGGTGAAGATCACCGGTGTCATGGGCAGGGGGGAAGTTGACCAGGTGCTTGCAATGGCTTTCAACGAGATTGCCTCATCTCCTAAATGGATGACCGAAGACCTGTGGCCTTTGCTTGTTGAAATGATAATCAGGGATCAGATACGTCCTCTGCATGGTGATTATGTGGCTGATATATGTGAGGCTGAATGGATACCGGATATAAAACACAAACTTGAGTCTTTTGTATGATATGGTGATCTGCTATGGATGATGAAATATGTGTCTTAAATGCCTGTGAAACAAAAAATCCGGGTTTTCAAGATGAATGGACAACGGAAACTGAAATGGATAATCATGCGATCACAGTTCCTGAAACGGATTGTGATGCAGATGCAGATCAAGTGATGGTTAATAAGGATGATAAGGCGGCTGATTCTATCAACAAGGGTAACTCTGAATATGCGGGTGATTCGAAGTCCGGGATGGTAACATCTCTGGTGGTGGTTTCTGACAGCACAAAGGCTTCTGATCCACATGAGGCTAATAGCCCTGAAAAATCCTCCGATATATCATATGAGACTTCGTTCAATGCAGTTCATGAGGGTATGCTATCCAGACTGGAAGAAGCTGAAACGCTCAATGCTGAAATGGAATCCCGGGTATATGCATTTGAGAAAAAGTTCACGGACCTTCAAAAAAGGATGGATGAAGTTCTTGATTCAAATGGAAATTTATTATCTTCTATAGAGAACGATCTTCGAACAAGGGCTGACGAGACTGAGTTAAAACAACTCAAAAAGGATTTCGATCACTTTTCGAAGAGGCTTAAACGTGTTGTACAGGCGGAAGATTCTGTAAACGCCGAATCCCTTGATGCTACAAAGGTGCCTCCTGATGTTCTCGAGATAACTTATGCAAAGACCCTGAATGATATTTACAGTGCCATGCTTGGGGTATATGGTGACAGAGAGGCTGCCGAGATGGTGGAGGATGCCAGGGACAGTGTACGCCAGTTCAGTGCAGGTATCGATTTTTTCAGGTTTGAGGATGACTCTTTCATAATCAGGGGGCTTTCTGAGGCTATATCCTCCAAAATAGTCTCTATAAAACAGATACATGGGACGTATATTGAATTATTTAAGATGCTTTTCCAGTATGTTCCGAATTATAATTCCCAGGATTTCCGTTCTTTTGTTGAGACTGGAAGTCGGGAATACACTATCGAAAAAGTAGTGTCGCATGAAGGGTATATTGACAAGATAAATTCTGACATTGGCCTGTTCAGGGATGAGCTGGCTAATATCACGGAGAATGTTAGTTTTATGGCTGAGTTGCAAAACAACCAGCTTGAAGAAACAGCCTCTAATTCCCAGGATCTCACTGAGATAAAGGAACAGATGAAGAGCATAGCAAAAGCTGTCAATTTACATACAAAAGCAATAAACAAATTGAGCACGATCCTTTCTGAGTTCCGGAATTCATCCATCACAGAAAACCCAATATCAGAGAGTATTGAAGTTCCTGATCTGTCAAGGATCGAGGAAATGGTTGTTTCAAAAGCAAGCCAGGAAGATATAATAGCTATTTCCTGTGAAATGGAATCTTTCAAAGCCAGTGTGGAGAATATGTTTTCCTCGATACAGCAGCAAGTTCAGGAAACTATGCTAAGTTCACAGAAGTTACAGGGAACAGAGGATGAAATATCGGAAGTTCATGAAGAAATTCCTGTTCGTTATGGTATTGAGGAGCCACGACCCCTAAAACTTTCTGAAATGCCGATAGAAGATGTCATCACCGGACAACTGTCTGTACTTGGTTCTGCAACTCTGAAGCAGCTTGAGAAACAGATCCAGGAAAATGGATTTTCTATCGATTTTGAAAAACTGGCTCTTGTAATGTCATATCTGGAACAGGAACAGCTTGTTCATTCCACTAAAAAAGGAAGGTATACGTTCTATTCTGTTGCAGGTCATGTAAACGCTTGAGATATTAGATGATAAAAAATGTCTATTGAAGGTTTGAATATATTCCACATGGCCGGAGACATCAGCTATGGCGAATTGGAAACAGGTATGTCGGTAGATCAGCTGAATATCGATATTGGACAATCTAATAATGTGGGTTTTAATTATTTCCATAATAAGTTCGGGATGCCTTATGATTTTCTGCTGAAAAGCTCAATAAGTTCCGGACATTCGCTTTTTGTTGCTGTTAAGGGTTCAGACCAATTACTGGGTTTTGCACGGTTTGAAAAGATATCAGATGAAACCGAGAAGACATACAAAGGCAAAACGAATATTGTTAACTATTCTATTCATCTGCTCAGGAGCATAGAAGTCCATCCGGCACACAGGCATGTCGGTATCGGACGCTTATTATTCGCAATATCTGTCAATAACCTGAAAACCAACGTTATAACGATGCCTGATAATCAGGGAGCAGCCCGTTTTTTTAAAGATAAGTTAAAATTCAAGTGTTTGAATCCAAATAATAATGGTCTTTCTTCCAGATATAAGGATTATCTGATACTTCCATATCCGCGAGCTAAGAACATGCTAAAGACCATGGCTGTAAACTATCCACGAATGGTCCTGCCTGAGCTCATTGGCAGCTATGAGTCACTAAAGTTCAGGGATAATATGGGTAAGTCTATCTCAAAAGGTGATATCAGGGAGTTCCAGGCACTTTTTCAAAACTCAAAAGAATTGCTGGACAACAAACTAATGAGCGAACTGGATTCATTTATTAAAAGATTTGATATTTAACGAAAGATATTATTATTCGGGTGGTATTTTGGCAAATTTAGATGTTCAACGGTTGCGTAAGAATTTATTGAAATATTACAGCAGGTACAATGTAATACCGGGCAACACGTATGAGTTATCCAGTGATATGGATATTGAAAGCTGTGTTGCTGCAATAGATGATATTACAAGTCATATTCTCAGGCCTGCAGAAAGGAATATGCGCCTGGAATTGTCACAGATGTTCAAGGAATGCGAGAACCCTGAAATTCCTTATTTTGAAGTTGTAATGGATATCATGCAATTCATGAATGAATTTGTAGGTGATCCACACACAGTAGAGCTTATTTTTTCCAGGGTCAATAATGAAGTTGCAAGGAAAAAGCTAGAGGTTGATGAAAAGATCTACTATAAGAATAATGAGTGGACTTCTGAATTGGCTGAAATGTCTATGCAGAAATTAAGGGATTCAGGGACAGAACGTGATTATCAGTTCATGATAGAGCAGCTTACAGAAATTCTTTCCCACTTTACAAGTGAAGACGGAATAAAAAATGTCCGCATGAAACTCAATAACATCATAAAAGATCACAGCCAGCGTGAACTCAAGGTCCTGGATCTTCAGCTTTAACCTGAAGAATCCTTTGTTATTCTGGGTTATTTTGCCATTTTACAATCTACAATCTCAAAAAACAATTCCCTTATCTGTGATCATGAACTGATGCTTCCCCATTGTAAAATCACTCCCTCTAACCTTGATTATCTCGAGGTATCTTTGGGTATTATGTTCCTCTTTTTCAGTATCAAGGATTATCACTGTATCAAATATATAGGACCATAAGCTGGAGTGTATATTTGAAGCAGGTATCTCGGCGGTCGCCATCAACAGTATGCCGTTTTCATCGAATTCCTGAAAAAGGTTCTGGACAAAAGATCTTAGTTCTGATGTGTAAAATGGTCTCTCATCAAATGTGCTTTCAATATCTTCCAGGATGTTTATAGTATCAATGACAACTCGTGATATTTTATGCTTAAGGATGTTCTCGTTCAGATATTCGAATATGGCAAAATCTCCTTTTGCTACTACATCTGAACTGATGGAAAAGATCTTTATTTTCTCTTTCACTAGTTTTTCATCATAGAATGAAAAAGATGATAAAGCCCGGAGGATCTTATCCTCTGATTCAGAGGGCATAGAGATATAAGCACAGTTTTCTCCCTGTTTTGCAGCATTGAACAGTGATTGCATACACATATTTGTCTTGCCTGTTCCGCATGAGCCTGCAATAAGGATGGTTGATGGCTTTATGTATCCTCCATGGAGAAGATCATCAAGTTTTGTGATGTAGGATGAGATTCTCATATTTCCACTAATACTTACGCTTTGATATTTTATAAATTTGTCGTAGTTCTAAAAAATATTAACATTTTATTTTTGCGGTTATGTCAAAAGCATTTAAGCAACCTTATATATTATCAGTTCAATTAAATTAGAAAGAAATACAAACTCACTTTTCTTATGTTGATAATCATGTCTGACCTGCATAATAACAATGGAATTTTAACATGTCTGAGTGATATAAACGAGCGATTGAAATCACTTGAATTACGTATAGCTGATCTTGAAGCTCGTAATTCTCCACAGATCAATGATAAAATGGCTGTTTTTCTCACCGTTCCTGATTCTATCCGTAAATCCTTGTTCGCTGTTTCTAAACTAAGCTCCTGTACAGCAGATGAGGTTAGCGAGATAACAGGAAGGCACCGCTCTATAGAAAATAAGTATCTTAATGAACTTTACAGAGCCGGATGGCTTGAAAGAGAAAGAAAGGGTAAAAAGATCTATTATTCTTTAAGCAAGAAAATAGAAAGCAAAAGCAATGAGCACTGGTCTGCAGTAGAAGAAGTCGAAAATAAACTTGATAGATTACTTGGGTGAGTTAAATGCTACTAAGTTTTCATTCTTATAAAGGCGGTACCGGTAAGACCACATTTGTCGGAAACCTTGGAGTTATGCTGGCACAGCAGGGTAAAAAAGTGTGTATCATAGATACTGATGTAAATGGTCCGGGAATACACTCATTGTTCGATATCAGGTATGATATGACCCTAATTGACTTCCTGCAGGGCATTTGCGGCGCTGATGAGGCTGTTTACAGGTATGATGATACTGATGTTTATGTTGTCCCTTCCAAAGCTTGTGAGGAGGATATTTCTGCTATGTTCAACACGCCTGGTGAGGCCAGGGAAAAACTGTTGGAACTGATCAGGAAAATAAGAACCAGTATTGGAATAGATTATTTCCTCTTCGACTGCAGTCCGGGTATCAACAAGTCCAGTCTTTTGACAATGAATATAGTGGACAAGGCAACAATCGTATCGACAATTGATATTCAGGATATAAGGGGTACTTATCTATTATCAGGTATGTCGGCTAAACTAGGTACTCAGGCAGCTCTTTTCTTTAACAGGATTCCCCGGGAAAAAAGAGATGACATAAATGAGATAGTTTCTGATTTCAGCAAGAAACTTGGTACTGAGCTTCTGGGACTGATCTCCTATGATGAATCCGTAGCAAGAACATGGTCACGAAAAATCCTGATGAAGGATGACCCTGACTGTGACTATTGTACGCAATTAAAAATTGTAGCAGAAAAACTGATAAAGTAAATCGGTAATCCTTGATCACATTGAGGTTCTGTATTCTTCAATACTCTGGCCTACAATTTTATCAAGTTCTTTTTTTTCTTCGGTGGTCAGGCTGAAGATCTCTTTTATTTTATTGATGTCATTTTGCATGTATGGTTCAAGGTATAATGCACCACCACTTGTGACATATCTGATATCAATAAGTTCATCACTTCTTTTCTTCATCCGTGCATCTTTCAACACAAATTCATTTTTAAAGTATGGGATGAGTTCATTCCTTATCTGGGGGTTTATTTCTTCTTCGCTGACAAGACTTATCATCGGAATCCTGTATTCTCCACTCTTGCGAAGAAGAATTGAGAGAAAATGTATGTATGGCTTATTGTTCTGTAGCTGTTTGAGAGTTGTTAGGTCTGCAACAAGTATAAGGTGCCTGCTTCTGGAAAGCAGTTTTTCAATTTTGATCAGGGTACTTGTAAAGTTTCTGAATAAATGAAATGATGTAACGCTATCTACATCGGAATAGTTTTGTTGTTCATTTATACTCCAGTAGATTCTGATTACGGGCAAAGTTTCCTTTGTTCGCATCTCCTTTATGATATGCCTTATAAGTTCTTCTGCTCTTGGGTTTTTATCGTAGCAAAAAACCGAACTATTTTCCTTGACGACATCGAGAAACTTTACTAATGTCTTATTTTGTTTGTTGGTGTCCATCTCTATCTCTGTCACTACGATTTTATTATTTGTAATATATAATATCAATGGTGGTCATGGATTTATATGTTTCTAAATTATCCTGCTCGATTAGAAAATTCTAACAGTGACGTTATAATCATTCTAAATATAATATTTGGTTTTTCTTTTCCGAAAGGGTTAATACCTATAGCAGCAGATTAAAATTCGAGGTGTTTTCGTATGTCAAACTTCCATAAAAGAGATTATGAACGTAAAGGCGATAAGAAAAACGAAGAACTGGATGCAAAACTACTGCAGGAAAACCTCAAAGATCTAAGGTCCACGGATGGTGAGATCACAGAGTGACTATAAACCTTGATATTGAACTGATCAATTCGGATCTTTCAGACAAACAGTTGAATGTTCCGAATGGAAGCACTTATGAAAACGTACTGGACATTCTTGGTATAAACCAGGAAACTGTCCTTCTTTTAAAAGAAAAAAAAGCTGTTCCAATCGATGGAATAGCGGTGCCCGGAAAATTAACTATCATGTGTATTGCATCACAAGGATAGATCCTAACCGGACACACTCAAAAACGTTACATCTTTTTTGTAATGTCTTTAAGTTTAGTGATGGCATCCATCGTTGTTTTGGTGTCAGCTATGATCTTCTGCTCATAGTGTTTGATGATATCTTCAACAGGTGCAGAGAGCTGGTAGATCTTTGTAGGTCTGCCCTTTCCGACTGCTTTTTTGTTGTGGATATCGATCCAGCTTCTTTCACGCATATGCCTCATGGCAACGCTGACCTCTGGCTGTCTCAAGCCGGTGCTCATTTCTATTTCCTGGGATGATGCTTCATTAACGTTTGAAAGGTATGTTAGTGTAGTTGCAACATTCCTTGACATTCCCAGGCTCTTTAGCGCTTCAATGAACTTATAGTCTGTATCATCTAGTATCTTTACTTCAAAGTCTTTCATAAAATAACCCCTTATTTTTATGTCGTGCTCTAATGAGCTCTACTATCTACTATGACATTATTATATTTAAAGTTATATATGCGCAAAATTAAAACACTTAATAATTAATAATCTGTGCTAAAAATGAGTATATTGTTCGCCAGTGTGAATATTTTATTCCGGAGTATATTTGTCGAATCAAAAAAAGCATAGTCATTCCCATCAAATATTTGCCTGCGTATTTCTTTTCCGATAATATCATCACTGCCTGACTGTAATCTGAGCACAGTTGACCCCGGGTATATCTGTTTCATATGCGAAAAACCATCGATATCCCCATCAGTTATCCCTATGATCGGTATTCTCAGTCTGTAAAGTATGTCTCCTGCAATATCTGTGGTATCGTCGCCGATAGTGACAGCGACCTGAGCACCTTCGACCAGTTCAAAAGACCTCTCAGCTTCATGGTCAATTATAACTGCTTTTATTCTATCTCCTGACCCCTGGGAACTTTTTTCTTCATTATATGTGTATTTTAACTCCGCCACATTTTTACGGACAGAAAAGTTATTGCCTCTCAAAGGTCCGCTTTTTACCCAGCATGTATTAAGGTCGATAGGAATTCTCTGACTGTATCCGTGAAGTTTTTCAAGTCCATGTTCTTTGACCCTTGCACCCCTGATTTGCGTTATAAATCCATTTTCAGTTATTATCTGTATATCTTCGCTTTGTGCAAACCCCACAATTATCCCGTTGACCATTATCTTCTCTCCGGTATTCACGCCATAAACGGTCCTTACGATGCGATGACCCTGGTCTTCAACACTTATCGGTGTGATTAGCCCCGGGACATCTGTCATTTCAAGTTCCAGAACATTTTTCATTTTCAAGGCAAAATCAAGGGATTTCTGATTCCAGGGAACTATCTTCCCATCTGACAATCCCGGTCTTTCAATGTGGATAAGGGGTTTTATAGTATGATCTTCCATCCTTGAAACCACTATATTGGCAAAAAGAATCCCATTATTTGTTGTTTTTCCATGATTCAGGAGAATGACAATATCTTTTGTTAAGAAGAATTCCTCTATGCAACGGCTTGGTTTCAGATTCTTCCTGATATCAATGACATCTTCAAGATGGGCATCAAGAACCGCTGTTTTACCAATGGTCCCGGTCATTATTGCAGATGTGTTCCCAAACGCCTTTAGTATATCAAGCACTTTTTTTGCCATGCCGGAATCGACAACATCCGGTCCATGGATAACTACGCCTATTTCCATATAATCTCTTTTTAGGATCTTTTCCAATTATACTTTCCCGCCGATAAGCTATTATGCTGACAGGCATATTTCTGGATATATGGGTGATATCCGATTAACATGGCTTGGACATTCATGTTTTCAAATAGATGCTGCAGGAATTACTGTGCTTATAGACCCTTTCATAACAGGTAATCCTACAGCTACGGTTAAACCTGAAGACCTTGAACCTGATATCATTGCAGTCACACATGGTCATGGCGACCATCTTGGGGATACTGTCAGTATAGCAAAAAGGACGGGGTGTCCAGTCGTGTGCATCCATGAGATTTCCCAATACCTAAAGTCAAAGGGAATAAAGACGTCAGGAATGAACATAGGAGGAAGAGTTGAGCTTGAAGGTATTCTTTTCACAATGACCGATGCACGTCATTCTTCATCCATTGATGAATCCGGCTGGAGTTTTGACGGTGGGAGGGCAGCAGGATTTGTGATCAGGATAGGCGGGACTTCTATCTATCATGCTGGGGATACTGGTATTTTCGGAGATATGGAACTGATAGCAAAACTTTACCATCCTGATGTTGCCATTGTTCCGATAGGTGGAAAGTATACCATGGATGCAAGAGATGCCGCGATTGCCGTTGAGATGTTGAATCCAAAGCTTGCAATTCCTATGCACTACAATACATTTGAGGTCATATCCCAGGATCCGAATGTTTTTAAAAATTGTGTAAGTCGGGTCTCTGACGCTGATGTTGTAATTATGGAAATTGACAGCCCCATTATTTTATAATGGCTGGTGTATAAAATATTTTAGTCTTTCATCATACGCCTACGGATAGGTTTATATTTCATTATGTCGAACTACCAATAGGCAAAAGTCGAGTTATATTTATAATAGAATAAACATCCCCTCTAGTTCTCGTCATACGACTTTTGCCTGATAAATCATAATTTTTCCAGTATCACTTTTTATTTGTATCATTTTGTGGTTTGAGTTAGTCTGCCCATATATTATTCTATATATTTGTTTCTATTTTATCATGGAAAATTCTAATATTGTTATACTTATTTTAATTTTAGTATATGCTTATTATATTTTTATATTATAGGTATCTTTGTTTCGTATTATTTTATATGTCCTAAAGTAATTTAGCCACCAATATAAAAAGTTATGGCATTCTTAGTTTTTTGCGTAACTATTTTTCTATTTTGAAAGGAGTTATATATGGATTACAAATTTACCGATCTGGTGAACATTGGTGAGCTGCAGGAATTAATGTATAGTTTCTGTGAGTTTTCAGATCTATCATTTTCCCTGGTAGATGATAATGATAATGTTCTCATAGCGTCAGGGTGGATCAAACTATGCTCGAAGTTCCATCGTTCTAATCCCGTTACAGCAAAAAAGTGTATTGAAAGTAATGGCAACATCAGATCGTGTAGGGAAACAAAAAGTAAGTACTATGAGTATAAATGCAGAAATGGCCCTTATGAACATTGCAATACCCATTAATGTTCAGGGAAAGCATCTTGCAACATTAATCTTTTCTCGGTTTCTTTTTGATGAACCTGATAAAGATTTTTTCCAGAAACAGGCCGAATCTGTAGGTTTTGATGTAGATTCATACCTGAAAGCCCTTGATGAAGTTCCCATCGTCAGTAAAGACAAAGCGTGGAAAATCGTGAGGTATTGTTTAAAGTTTACAAACCTGATAGTTGATGTGGCTCTTCTGAATAGAAAACAAAAAATGCATGAGATCAGGAGTAACGCATATGCTTTGGAACTTGCTGCAAACAAAGAGGCATTGAATTCTCTTGACAATATGAAATATGAGTTAATTTCAACATTCAGTCATGAGCTGAAGACTCCCTTATCAATAATAAAAGGATATAACGAACTTCTCTATGATGGGTGTCTGGGTCCGCTTGACCAGGGTCCGAAAAATGCTTTAGACTCCGCCATTCTGAATATTAACAGACTTGATAATCTGGTGGATTCTCTTTTGTATCTTGGAATGGAACATTTGGATGAACATTTTTACGATATTCTGCCTTTGAATATCTCACAGGTTATTGAGTCAGTGGTTGCTAAGTCTGCAAAAGCTCTTAAAGATAAGGATCTGAGCTTGCAAACTGATATTCCACAAAAGGTTCCTATGATCCATGGTGACAGCAAAAAACTGTATCAGGCACTTTTCCATTTGCTTGACAATGCTATAAAATTCTCTCCTCAGGAGAGTACTATAACTATATCTGTAACTGAAGCAGATGGCCGGTTATGTTTGAGTATGAAGGACAACGGCATTGGTATTGTCGAAGAGCAGCTATCCTGCATATTTGAAGGATTTTATCAGGTAGATAGTTCTCTCACAAGAAAATATTCGGGAATGGGTCTGGGACTTAACGTCTGTCAGCGTATAATTGAACGTCATGAAGGAACTATACGTGTTGAAAGTAAGGTTAATGGAGGTTCTACGTTCCACCTCGATTTCCCTATAAAAGAACATTTTACAAATTGCATGCCTTCTTCTAATTAGAAAAATATTTGTAATCTTAAATAAAAAAGAATTTTTGGGCATTAAATGCCCGATTAAAAAGTTCCTATTTTTTAAAACAAGCATCCAGATGTTCTTGTGATGTTGGTTTTGTCATAAGGCTTACGACAATTGCAACAACAATGGCAAGTGGGGTAGCAACGAGTATAGGGTCCACAATTGTCCAGGTACCTGTCAGGATCGTGTCAACACCAAATATCGCTTTGCTTATTCCAAGTGGTACAGCTTCTGATTTGTGTACGAATGCAAGCCAGAACAGACTTGAGAATGTTCCTACCAGCAGACTGGCAATTGCACCCTCTTTGGTCATACGTTTCCAGAAAAGAGCACCTGCGTACATTGGCAGGAATGCTGCTGCACAAAGTCCGAAGAAGACTGCCGTTGCACGTGCAATGATACTTATTGTAAGTATGTATGCAAGAATAACACTTGCAAGGATGGTACCTGCAATTGCAATCTTTGTTATGTTGATGGTCTGGCCGAGTTCTCCTTTTTTGATATATTCACGGTAGAAGTCATGACCAATTGATGTTCCCATTGTATGGAATTGTGAACTCAGGGTAGACATGGCTGCTGCAAGAAGGGTCAGCATGAACAGAACAACAAAAGTCGAAGGCATGGCACTGTTTATAAATTCAGGCATTATAAGATCAGTGTTTCCTCCTGCGACTACAACTGATATCTTACCAACTGTATTGTAGAAATATGCGTTTGAGAGTGCACCGACTGTAAAGGCAACTCCTGTCATCATAAGGATAAAAGGACCACCGACAAGTACGGCTCTGTTCAGTGCCTTATCGTTCTTGACTGTCATGAACCTGACTGCGAGTTGTGGCTGTGCAATTACTCCGATACCCACACCAAGTACAAGTGTTGATACAAGTGACCACCAGATGGGTGATCCGAATGCCGGCATTGATGTCCACCCAAGGTGTCCTCCGGCAGTGAGGCTTTCAGGCACAAGGTCATTCATGGCTGTAAGGGCCGAGTGAGCTGCACTAACTCCTCCCAGTTTGATATAGGTGAATACCAGCAGGAAGATCATTCCTATGAACATTAGTGTGCCCTGCAGGGCATCTGTATACATAACAGCAATAAGTCCGCCAGTGATAACGTAAGCGGCGACAATAACAGTGAGAATAAGAACGGCAACATCATAGTTTATACTGAGGATGGATTCAAGGAACCTTGCTCCTCCGATAAGTACGATACCTGCATATAGCGGCATGAATATGCCTATTAATGCTCCTGAGAATCCCTGAATGAATCTGGACTGGAAACGTCTTCCAATCAGCTCAGGGAATGTAACTGCATTGAGATTCAGACCCATGCGGCGGGTTTTTGAACCGAATACTACGAATGCTATGAATATTCCTACAAAGATGTTCATAAAAGCAAGCCATAACAGTCCCATACCAAGGGCACCGGCGGCTCCACCAAATCCGATTATGGCTGAAGTACTGATGAACGTTGCACCGTAGGATAATGCAAGTATGTAAGGATGTATCTTCCTTCCTGCCACCATGTAATCTTCAGTTTCTTTTGTTTTCTTATACCCGAGCCATCCAAGGTAAAAGATTACCATCAGATAGATCAGTATGATAATTCCAAGTACGGGTGTGCTCAATACCATCATTCCACCTCTCCGTCATCAGAATCATCATTCCATTTGAGGGCTCCATAGATTATGCAGCCTATGGCGCTTACAAAACAAAGTACATAAGCAATCCATATTTGTGGGTCATCTATTCCAAGCATTTTTTCTCCTTCCTTTTATTCATTATAAAAAATCATGATAATTGTCAACATGTCATTTGTTAGCATGCCACTCTATTTAAAGTTTAGTAAAAGATATGGCATGCATGCGCCTGATAAAAATAGCTGTGATGCAGAAAAGATAAGGGTGATTCCAGCTGTTTTGAGTGTGTATCAGATTTCTATGGACTTTGTAGTAACAATCTGTTGTTGTGGGGTGAAATTGCAGGGCAAATCAAATTATATGACAAGACTCAAATGATGAAAAGTAATTGTTAGCCGGTTTTATAGTTCGAGTGCAGAAGTCCTCTACATAATTGAAGTATGTGTTAAATATACTAACTATAAACCAATAATTAAAGGAGCTAAAAGAATGACAGGTAAACGTGCAACTCAGAAGGAAATGTTCAGGAACGTCATGATAATTGTAATATTACTGATTGCTATGTTCTTTATTGCAAGATATGAAGAAGAACGTTAAAGCAGATAAACCGTTTAGCCTGAATGCTCATGTGAAGGAAAGGTTGGAGAGTTGGGACGAAATTTGATATTGTAGGATGATGAAGTGCTACTTTATTGAGTTAGATATATGCCGTGCAGAACTTGGGCGTTTACAAATGCCAGAACAAATAGTATGCAGAATAGCTTATATAATATAATTAGTAATAATGTAAACACCTTACATGAAATCTAAAATATCATATAGAAACATACTATGCATTCTTATTTTGTTTGTTATAATAGGCAGTCTCATCATATGTTTTTCTAAATCAGAAATAGCAAATGAAAATGATTTTTCAAAGTATGCAGATACGTATTTAATAACCTATAAACAAGCATTGGATAACAGTAATGTAACTTCTGATGATTTAGAGCATTTCAAGTTCTACAAAGGTTATCCATATGCATATGCAGTGGAGAAATCAACTAAAAAAGGTGCAATGGTAGAATTCATACCAAGTAATCTGGCATTTGAAAATAATTATTATGAAACAGATTTGAGCATAGAAGATTATATCTGTTCGCTTCCACTGACTCATAATCCAGCATCGGAAAATTATATTCGTAGTACTACATTTATGCATTCATCTGGCAACGTCTCAAATTTGAGATTTAACGGAGGCTCAGCTTCATTTATTCTTTATGACAATGCAAGTATACACGGACTTGATATATCCACAAGCGGCGGAATTTTAATTACTGAAAATTCAACTGTATATATAAGCGGAACAAATTATTTTGATTTAAATTACTTTGTCACATACGGATGCTTCAATTTATCAGGATCAATTATAGATGACAAACGGAATGTCATCATAAAAAACAGTAACCTTAAAGAAGATTGGTCTAGGAAACAGGCAGAAAAAGATGCACTCGAAATTCTGATGAGAGAACAACTGCTTAGTTTAGTAGAACAAAGTCATATAAGTGGCGAAGGGTACAGTGAAATAAGTAATTTAGTACAGACATATCTTGAGAACGGAAGAAAAGGCGTTTATGATGGATACAGAATTACAGAAAGTGACGATTTGAATATCATTTTTGACACCTGCGCCTATTATGGATATGATGTAAACCTTGCTAGAGAGTTAGAATCACAGAAACAAAATGCGTATTATGAAGAAAGTAACGAAGATGAATTTAATAAAGGTGTAAATTATCTCTCAAATATTGGGCTGGGCTTCACAGCTTTACTCGTCATATCTTTTATTGTGCTGATACTAGTGTCTGTATATAAATACCTGTATGAAGAAATGCAACTAAAGGAATCTATCATTAACTATCTACGTGATATAATACCAGGGTCAGAAACTTTCATAGAAGCTTTTTCAATTTTAAAGAAACGTAAATAATTATAATTCAAAAAAAAAACATACAGATGATTTAACTGTATTAAAAAATAATTTATCAACGTCTTTAAATTTTAAAGCGTACACTTTTTTCTGCTTGTATATATCCCCTCCCTACTGGAAGATAGGTGAAATTCGAACCACAGAGATATGCTTATTGCATCGCGTAATAAAAAAATGTGTGAAAATAAGTACTATCTCAAAATACCAGTTCCTCATTTCCCAATGAAAAATTAAGAGAGGTGTATCAATCAACTAAACTCGTTGATTGACCACCTCTAAAAAAAGAAAAGTATTATTCTCTCTTAAAACAAAGGTCAATATGTTCTTTTGATTCAGGTTCTGTCATAAGGCTCACTACTATGGCAACAATAATGGCCAGTGGTGTAGCTACAAGTATTGGATCTACAACGGTCCATGTACCTGTAAGCAGGGTGACCTTACCAAACAGTGCCTGGCTTATGCCAAGTGCGCTTGCTTCCTTTGCGTGGACGAATGTGAGCCAGAACAGGCTGGCGAAAGTACCTACAAGCAGACTTGCTATGGCTCCTTCTCTGGTCATGCGTTTCCAGAAGATGGCTCCGGAGTACATTGGAAGGAAGGCTGCTGCACAGAGTCCGAAGAAGATCGCTGTTGCTCTTGCGATAATTCCTGGTGGGAGGATGTACGCAAGTATCACACTGATCATGATGGTCGTTGCAATGCCGACCCTTGTGACATTTATTGTCTTTGCGATCTTTCCCTTCATAATGCCCTCACGGTAGAAATCATGTCCGAATGCCGTACCCATTGCGTGGAACTGGGAACTCAGTGTTGACATGGCGGCTGCCAGCAGGGTAAGCAGGAAGAACACAACGAAATAATCAGGCATTGCACTGTTGATATATTCCGGGATTATCTTATCGATGTTACCACCAGCAACATCAAGGGCTATCATTCCCTGTGTATTGAAGAAATATACATTTGATAATGCACCTACGATATAGGCAACCCCCGCCATCATAAAGATAAAAGGACCACCTGAAAGAACAGCTCTTTTCAGTGAACGGGTGCTCTCCACAGTCATGAAACGTACGGCAAGTTGCGGTTGTGCAAGTACACCGATGCCCACTCCGAGTATAATTGTTGACACAAGTGTCCACCATGTTGGTGAGTTAAAGGCCGGCATCGAGGTCCATCCGGTATGTCCGACGGCTGCAAGATTATCAGGAACAAGGTATGCCATATTTGTGAGTGCCTGGTGTGCTTCAACAACACCGCCAAGTTTTGTATATGTGAGCACAAGCAGAATACCCATTCCAATGAACATCAATACTCCCTGAAGAGCATCTGTATACATAACTGCGATAAGTCCGCCTGTTATAACATAAGCTGCAACGATTATGGCAAGCATGAGGACGGCGGTATTGTATTCAATACCAAGGACAGTTTCCATGAAACGCGCTCCTCCTATCAGGACGCTACCTGCATAGAGTGGCATGAATATGGTAATAAGAGCACCTGCAAATCCCTGTATGAACCTTGACTGGAACCTTCTTCCTATAAGCTCTGGAAATGTAACAGCCTTAAGGTTGAATCCCATACGTCTTGTCCTTGAACCGAATATAACAAAAGCGATAAAGATCCCGACAACTATGTTCATGGCAACAAGCCACAGGATACCCATACCGAATGCCGCGGCATATCCTCCGAATCCTATGATCGCAGAAGTACTGATGAACGCGGCTCCATAAGAGAAAGCCAGCACGAAGGGATGGACCTTCCTTCCGGCCAGCATGTAGTCATCAGTGTCCTTTGTCTGTTTATAACCAAGCCAACCGAAGTAGAAAACCACCATCATATAGGCTAGTACGGATATTCCAAGAATGGGTGTACTGACAGCCATCAGTTATCATCCTCTTTATCATTCCAGTGTATCAGGCCATAGATTACACATCCTATGGCACTTACGAAACATAATATATAGGCAATCCATATTTGCGGATCTGTTATTCCTAGCATTTTCGTGTCTCCAATAAATAGCAACGTAATCACTTGACATGTTACGTACTTTAACTTTTCGATATTTTGCAGGAGTTAGCTGCTTTTCCAGCTGGCATAAGTTATAAATAAAAAAGATTCATAGTAAATTTAGTGTTAAAAAACATATACGTTTGTAACACTAAAGTGCAATCAAGGAAAAACAAACTCTCCAGATGGTTTACCTCTTGATGGAAAAGAATATTGCACATCTGTTTTTGATGCGGGTGTGGTGCACCCGCTCCTCCATTGTTTCTTTTTACTTCAACGTTGCCTGTACAAAGACGGCTCTGCTTATCTGTTCGGTCTCAACGGAAAAACCTGCATTCTCAAAATGATCAACCCAATCCTGTATGCCTCTTTCAGTTCCATGATGGTGGTCCAGAGGCTCAACTGCCAGGACCTTTCCTCCTGCAGCCAGTACTCTTTTGGCTTCGGAAAGAGCCTTTGGTATATCGTCAAGGTGGTGTAGCATAAAGAAACAGGTTACAGTCTCAAATTCTCCATCATTAAATGGAAGCTCGTAGACGCTTGCAGCTTTGAAAGATGCGTTTGCCACATCATAGGCAGCAGCATTTAAGCGGCACTGTTCCATGGTATTTTCCATCAGGTCGATTCCCATGACATCTGATAGTGGATTCATCCTTGCCATTTGTAGTGTAGTGCTGCCAACACCGCATCCTACATCCAGTATTGTCTTTCCGATTGCCAGGGGAAGTGCCACATCCATTGTCTGTTTCTTGAGTATTTCCATCTCAGCAAGAGGGAAATCTGCCTCATAATTGTCAAAGGAAGTGTAAGGAAGAATGCCGTAAATAGAAGACTTGTTCGCTGCAAAGAGACCTTTGAAGTATATTTTCTTCCCGTCAGTCTTCACAAGTTCAACAACTGAAACGCCCGCGTCCCTGCAGAATCTCCTGTTCCATTCTTTTCTTTTCTCAGGGAACTCCATTTTCAGGGGATCATGGATCACTATGTAATGTGAATAGTCTTCATAGAGATACGCTTCTGCATCCGCTTCATCCAGTTCCACAACACTTACGCTCTCTTTCCAGAGTGCAAGAAGCTGCATGGTCTCTTCATCTGCAAAATTTGATACCTTTCCAATGGGTTTGAATGACATATGTTTCAATTGTGTTTTTTAGATATACTTTTAGTGGTATTCCGGATGGTCTGTGATTTAAGAAGTGTCCTATAAAGTGTTTCAAAATGATTTGAAACCATAATCTATAAATAGTATTTCAACACATTTTGAAACAATGACATCTTATCTCGTAGACCTGGCTTATGTCGGCATTGCATCACTTCAGGAGTATCTTGCATTGCATGTACTGCTCTGCCTGATACCTGCCTTTTTCCTGGCAGGAGCTATAGCATCGCTCTTTTCCAAAGAGTCGGTCCTGAAATACTTCGGGGCTGATGCACCTAAATATGTTTCCTACACCGTAGCAGCCGTTTCCGGATGTCTGCTTGCTGTGTGCAGCTGTACAGTCCTGCCTCTTTTTGCAGGAATCTATAAAAGAGGTGCGGGAATTGGTCCTGCAACCACTTTCCTGTTCTCAGCGCCTGCTATCAATATTCTTGCCATAGTATATACTGCCAAAATATTGGGCTATGACCTTGGAGTTGCAAGGGCAGTTATAGCAATCCTCCTATCAGTGTTTATCGGTATTATGATGGCATTTATATATGAGAAATATAACGGCGAAAGAAAGAGCATCAAGACATTCGGTGAAGAGAAACACGCTCACACGGTCTGGCTTTTCCTGCTGCTCCTGGCAATACTTGTAACACCGGAGATACTGCCTACATGGAATCCAATGCTATTTGTGGAAATTCCATTGATACTTATTACCATATACGTCTCTCTCAAATGGTTCTCTAAGGATGAGCTTGAAAGCTGGATGAATGAGACCTGGTTCCTCGTAAAGCAGATAACTCCCCTTCTGCTGATAGGAGTGTTCTTCGCAGGTATAATGGTTGAACTCCTCCCCGCAGAATATGTTGTCAAATATGTAGGAGGCAGCACTTTTACGTCATACGTAATTGCATCTGTTGCTGCAGCACTCATGTATTTCTCAACATTGACAGAGGTTCCTATAATAAGTGCACTCACACTTCTTGGTATGGGCAAGGGTCCTGCACTATCCATGCTGCTTGCAGGTCCGGCTCTGAGTCTGCCTAATATGATCGTGATAAGCAGGATCATGGGTGTCCGGAAAGGCCTGACATACATTTCACTCGTTGTTGTGATTGCCACGATATCAGGATTTGTGTTTGGAACGTACTTTATATGATACATGAAGGTAGTAAAAAGAGTATTTCACAAGAACATTTTTGGTGAAAAAATGAGAATACTGCTGATATCAGATATTCATGGTAATAAAGAAGCACTGGATTCAGTGCTTGATGTGCCCCATGACAGGGTAATCTGCCTTGGTGACCTTGCTGATTATGGTCCCTCTCCATCAGAGTGCATAGACCTTATCATGCAACATGGAATCGAAACAGTTCTTGGTAACCATGATGCAGCCGTAGGTTCCGGAATTGAATGCGGATGTGGGTATAAATACAAACATCTTTCAGTTGCTACCAGGGATTACACCAGAGAAGTGATAACAGAAGAGCAAATGGCGTTCCTTCGCCAGCTTTCCTTCAGTATTGAGAAAGAGATAGACGGTCTGAAACTTTATTTTACACATGGAAGTCCAAGGTCCAATTACGAATACATGAGGCCGGACACACCGGAATCTGAGATCGAGGAAATGGTATCTGGAATTGATGCAGATGTTCTGTTCATAGGTCATTCACACCATCCTTTTATCAGGAAATTCAAGAACATGCTGATAATAAACCCGGGATCTGCAGGTCAGCCCAGGGATGGTGACTGGCGTGCCAGTTGTGTGGTGTTTGATACATCCAGTTCGGAAGCTGAGATCATACGCTGTGATTATGATATAGATATAACCTGTAAAAAAATAAAGGAAAACATGCCCAACTCTGATGACCTGATAACAATATTAAAGAGAGGGTACTGACATTCCATTTGCTTAATTGGGAAGTGTTCACTAAATGGTACTTATCACTGTTCACGATGACAAATGTACTGGTTGTGGTTCATGTGTGGATGCATGCCAGAATGATGTACTTGAACTAAAGGATGGGATATGTTTCCCTGCAAGGATGAGTTCGTGCAAATACTGTATTGATTGCGTGAGATCCTGCGATTTTTATGCTATTAAAGTGTTTATTTAAACCAAAGAGATGAAAATATGAAAATAGAGATATTAGGTTCCGGTTGTCCAAAGTGCAACAAAGCCAAGAACTCAGTTGAAAAAGCAGTTGAGCAGACGGGTGTCAATGCTGAGATAGTAAAGGTTGAAGATATGGACAGCATACTGGCATATGGTGTATTGATTACGCCTGCTGTTGTTGTTGATGGTGATGTAAAGATTGCTGGCAGGGTACCAAAGGTTGAAGAGGTTATCGAATGGATAACAAAGTAATACCTATGTCTGGGAATGTAAAATGTTCATGTGGCTCTGATATTGTGGGTATATTCCCATGTGCCGGTGCATCCAATGTTGGTCAGTTAAGCAATGCTGTTGCAATTGAATTGCACAAGCAGGGCGTTGGTAATATGATGTGCACCGTAGGTATCGGTGGTAAGAGACCTGGTTTGCTTAAATCTGCGGAAGGCTGTGAGTCTATAATAGTAATAGACGGATGCCCGGTGAACTGTGCGAAGGCAACGATGGAAGAAGCAGGTATTCCTATAGGGAAGCACATACTGCTCACAGACCTGGATATAAAAAAGAATAAGGACCTTGACCTTGACCCTGAACAGGTAAAGGAAGTCCTGTCAAAGGTCTCAGAGCTGCTCTGAGACATTAATTCTTTCATGAATCCTGAGAAAGATGCCAGGATTCATATTTCTATTATCTCTACACCAAGTTCGGGATCAAGGAGTGCCACCGTTCGTTTTCCGGTGAGTACTCCTGCAGTCTCTCCCGGATTTATCAACAAAGTTTCATTTATTTCAGTGACACCTGCATGATGCGTGTGTCCCCTGACAACTATATCAAAGTCCCCTGATTCTGCCAGAGCGTTTACCGGGGGTTCGTATATTCCATGAAGGAGTGCAATGCGTTTTCCTTCGATTTCCAGATCTCCGAAATCGCCACAACACTGTGCACCGATCTCATCAAATTTCTGTTTAAGAAGTAATCTGTCACCGTCATTGTTACCAAAAACAAAATACAGATCGGCATCCAGTTTGCTGAAACCTGCTGCCGTAAATGGTGAGATAATGTCCCCGGCATGCAGGACGGTCCTGACCTTCTTTTTATTGAATAGTTCCACAGCGGTCCTGATTGCATCCATATTATCATGAGAGTCAGCCATTATTCCTATCATTTTTCCACTTCTCCTCTTTAAAGAAGGTGTGGACAGGATTTATTCTTTTTCAGTATTTTGCATCGGTAATTCTAAATGAATTTGCCACGCCTGAAAAGTGAAATAATGAGCATGAAAGTGCAAAGCAGCAAAGAGCTGTTCTGTGCAAGCTTTGCGGAACTTGTTTCAGTTGAACCGGAAACAGAGTTCTCTATACTGATGCTGTCCTCTTCTTCCTGATCTGTGATTTTGCTGTCAGATCCATCATTTAATAATACTTCATCTTCCATATCATCAGATGGTGTTTCTGCAGTGATGGCAAACGGTGAGAATCCCGGAGTCTTTGCTTCAAAAATGACAAAATCCTCATTTTCTCCTGTTATTTCAGTATCAAGAGTTTCCCACTTTCCGGCATGGTATCTTTTCAGGTTTATGTTGCCTGAATCTACATCATTGACCCTGATCCAGTTTTTAAGAACAACAAAAGATATTCTCATATCATCCATATTAGTTCCAGTGACATAGCCTGCTTTCCCTATCCAGATATTCATGTTCCTGTAGATCAGTCCTTCCGGATTTTCTGAAACGGTGGAAGATACATCTTTAAGCACCTCAATGGTGCTTGTTATGAAACCGGCACTTTTCAGTGATCTGTAACTAATAGAACTGATGGGATTTGAGTTCTCATCAAAGGAATAAATGATATCCGTTTCTGCGGTGATATAGAGTTTTTTAACTTCTTTAAAGGCAATATTACCGGCCTCTTCACCTGTATCTCCTCCACCGCCGCCACCTCCACCGGAGCTGGCAGTTGTTTCATCTATCTGGGAAGAGGGTATATTTTCATTGATAGTGACCTGTGCGGTATGAGTAGTTACGGGAACGGACAAACCGTCAGAATTGCTTAATATTACATTGGAAATACCAATAACACAGTCCCCTGATGTATCGGAAGCCGTGAATGTAATGCGGGCAAAAGTTCCCTCCGTAGTTATTTCGGCTTTGCCCAGGGTCACTGCAAAGAGCCCACTGATTCTTCCTTGAGTTTCATCTCCTGTCCCCCCAATGAAGATTGACATGGTTCCATCCTGCTTGAAGAAATCCCCTTCATTAACGCTGCTCACCGAAAGCATGTCCGGATCATACAGAATGTCAAGCTGTGCACCGGCAATGGGAGTTTCCGGCTCTATATTTATGTATACATCAAGTTCCTGATTTGCATCTATGCTCCGGCTTGAGGGTGATATGCTGACAACAGATTCTGCTGATGTGGTTAGAATACAAGCATAGATAAGTGTTAACACAAGGAAAAGAAGCATTATTTTTCTGTAAGAATCAGGGGAATATTTCATTCTGTTCATCCGCACACACCCAACAATTATTTAAAAATAATATATTGCAATATATATTTATATTTTGTTATTTTAGTCGGTCAGACTTTACAGTAGTGGTGTTTAGATATTGACATAAAAAGTGAGAGGGCAAATCAGGTAGTCCGGCAAAAGGTCAATTTAGATACAGGCACCAAAATCCAGGTTTCCTGTGTCCAGTTCTTCTTTTAGGTTCTCTGAAATGCAGTCTTTACATATCCTTTTACCCTGAACAAGGGCAAGATTATCAGTGGATCGATTGGAAATTTCGTATTTTTACATTCTTTTGCCTCATGTAGAGATAGATTTCAAATTCAACAAGTGGCTTTGCTGTGTGTCCCCACCTTTGGATCTTGCTGTTTCGCCAGTATTCGTAATTGAATGTTGTTTCAAAATCTTCCTGTAGGAATTCCATAACGAAATCCTGAAGAAATGCTTTCTTTCTCAGGAATGTTTCATTCTTATCAAGGAACCAGAGGAGAATTGCAAGTGCAGTAATATCTGATTCCTCAGAATTGTCTCCCCAGCAGAATTCTCTTTCTTCATAGACAATATTGTTCTTGTTCAGGATATCTAAAGAAAGAGGGGAATCAAAGAGGAATATCTCCTTTGTTTCCCCTAGTTTTTCTCCTGAAATCACATTAATGCTCTGACATCTACTTTTGTCTTGAACTCTTCGAGAGTTATGTAAGAATCCAGATAATCCTGAATATCAGTTGTTTGTACTGTGACCTCATAGAGTGGCTCGGTTCCATCGTACATCTCTATGATGACCTCGTTCGTATAAGGTGCGGTTTCAGCTGCCACACCCATCATATAGAACCAGATCAGGAGCGCATCGGTATCTGATCTTACAGGTGGCTGGTCATATCTTAAAAGTACCTGCTCTTCAGTTACTTCCACCACAGTGTCATCAATTCCCTTGAATGATAGGGATTCATATATTGACATGCTTGCCGCGCTGTCAACATCATAGCTGTCCGATATCATGGAATCCCAGTCATCATTACTGTATGAGCTGTCATCATCTCCGCCTGAGAACAGGAGGAACAATAATACTATTCCTATTATTGCGATCGTTCTTTTTTTCATAGGTCGTATTCCTCCCCGTTGTTGTAAGTTACTCCAGGATTGGTACGTTTTACCACCTGGCAATTATCCCATTTCCAGGGTTTCCAGCTGCTTCCGGAGTCTTTAAGAGCAACATCACCAATAGGATTCTCCCATTCATCGGTAGGTATGTAATAGGTTCCATCTTTTGTTGTTACCTTGACCCATTGGTCAGGGCTTATCTCATGCTCTTGTCCATTCTCATCGGTATAGGGCATAGAATAAGAAGGTCCATCCGATGTCTGTGTTACTTTTCCATATGAATCAAGGAAGGCGTTAGGTGTGGAAGTCCCAATTGGACCATTTGTTATAACTCCCTGTCTGGCATCGCTGTTCTTTATAGCGTTGTCGAGTTCAGGTACTACCATGATCAGCTTTTCAGTCACTTCAAATCCGGTCTTTACAAGTTCACCAACAACAGGAATCTTATCAGCAACTTCCTGGCCACCTTTTGCAACTGCATACAGGGCTTTTGCAGCGGTGCCCGACGACCCTTTCATCTCACTTAGTTTCTCGGAATCTTTGTAGATGTCAACATATTTGTCCACTTCTTCTTTCACACTATTGAGCTTATCCAGTTTCTCAAATGTCTTTGAGATCTTTGAGTCCCCATACGTATCTGAGAAGAATGAAGCGGCTTCGTGTCCTGTTTTCAGCTTCTCCATGCTTTCCTTCCTGGTATTATCCAGCGCATCAAGATACAGGTTCTCACTGAGTTTTTCCGCAACCTTTTCCTTTCCTTCGTAGTCAGGTCCGCCGCCAACACTTACAGAAGAGCTTCCTGCCTCAAAGTTAAAGTCGTCTCCAAAGACATCTTTGATAATATCCCTGTTAGCTTCAATCCCCTGTTCTCCACCAGTATCCATTCCCTCAAGCTTGTCTATGTCTTCAGAGCTTTCATCCCTTATCATGTCAATTATCTTAGCTTCCTGCTCCATCGCTTCGACAAAATCTTCAGGTAAAATGAAGTTCATGTTAATGTTCTGGATGTCTTCTATATCCCGTTTGTCAATATCCTCAACATCCATTTCTCCTTCGTATTCGATAAGTCCTTCAGATAATAATCTGTCATACTCTGAGAACAGTTCATCAAATTCCTTTTCAAGAGCGTAGTCATCAGTTTCTTCATAATCATATTCTGTTGATTCAATTTCCTCATATTCCGCATCATCATCTGTAACTGCCGGTATATCTTCCGGGATTGTATTCTCAAGTGAATCGTATTCCTCGACTGCAGTGTCCTCTGTTACTACTTCGCCGATAGCACCGCTTTTTAAAGAGGCATCTACAAATGTAGTGAAAATAACCTCTGCTACCGGTTCCAGCTCTGAAAGGGGAAGATTATAACCATCAATATTCACAAATACCCTGGTCCCATAGGGTGTCGGAGCATCGAAAACTATAGCACTGCTTACTATCATGTCCGGGGTTTCATATACAGTCATTCTTTGTTCCATGTCCCAGTAGCCAGGGTCTCTCATGTCGGGTTCCAGGGTAACTTCAGAATAATAGACAAGACCGACATGCTCATTGTCATTAACATACCATGCAAAGTCTTCAGTAAAACCGGGTTTTATCTCTTTCCCGGCTTCGTAGATTATGCTTTTTATCTCTTCATGGTTGTACTCTGCTGTAGTTACAGGTACAGACATCGAAACAACTATTAAAATAAAAACAAATAACATATTTAGCTTCATATAACTACAAAGTTAATATAATTCTATAAAACATTTTTGATATGCAGCGACGTTTTTTCTGTGCAGATGTGCACATCAGCAATCATATTATTCAAAACACTGATATTAAGAAATAAAAGATGTTGCCTTAATTACCACGGAGATATTTTTCCCGTGTCAGAAGGAAATACTCGGAATCCCTGTCGTCCATCTTGACAGTACCCTGATATTCCATTCCCACTCTTTTTGCCAGGTTTATCGAATCAATGTTCTCAGGAGAACAGTAAACTGCTATCCTGTTGATATCAAGAACAAGGACCATGTATTCTATCATTTTTTCCATTGCTTCCGTTGCATATCCCATACCACGGAATTCCGGTTCAAGAGCATAATATACCTGTGTATCCGGAGAAAATTCAAGTGATGCAAAACCGCATGAACCAATCACTTCTCCATTATCCTTTTTGGAAATTGCCATTGCAAAGAGTGGTTCATCCGAACTGTATGATTGTATGAGCATGCCAAGGAATTCTTTTGTTTCCTCAAGGCTTCGGTGAAGAGGCATATCCGTGGAACCGGTTACTTCTTCATTGTTGAAAAAAAGGTGTAACCTGTCAAGATCATCTTCCACATATCTTCTGATTACCAATCGTTCCGTGTTTATGGATTGTGGGATCTTCATGAAATAATATTTGTCTGACTGATACAAAAAATTGTCCATTGGTCTGGATAACAATGAACCTGTCAGAGCAATCCTGCAATCTTCAGGAAATTACTGAATAGTTCTCTTCCTGTGTTGCTATATTCATCAGAAAGTAATTCAAAATCAGTTTTGAGTTTATCCCTGTCCATCTCCATGAGTTCAGGGTCGTTGTCAAGCCACACATCATACATTTCCGGTGTCAGTTCAAAATGCCCCTGAATCCCGTAGGCATTTTCACCGATTTTTATTATCTGGTGCCAGCAGTACTTTCCGGTAGCCAGCAATTGCATCTTTTCGGTTATATTTACTGTTTCACCGTGTAAATGGAATATCTTCAGAGGAGTTTCAAGATCGGCAAACAGAGGGTCATGTGAATGTTCTTCTCCAATGTCGACTGAATAATAGTTACCATCTTCTCCACGGAAGCCTATTTCTTTTACATCATTTGCGTGCACAGAGCCTCCACAGGACTTCACAAGTGCCTGCATGCCAAGACAGATACCAAGGTAAGGTATGCCTGCATCAATTGCCTGCTTTATAATTTCAAGTTCTGTTAACATCTTCCCGGTTGTGTCGTTGGCACTGTCCGGTCCACCGAAAACCATTATTGCAGAATAGTTTTCAGGGTTCGGTATTTTATCACCTGCATCAAGGTCGATGATGTCGTGAGAAATATTATTTTCATCCAGGATATCTTTTAGTATCCCGGGACCTTCTCTTGAAACGTTCTTTACAATTAACAGGCTCATGGATTCCTATATCTGCTTTGTGAAATAAATTGTTTATGAGTAGAAGCCGCTAAAAAATGCTATGTCACATAAGATCAATCTGGAAATCGAAGATTCCCAACAGCCAGGATTCCTGAATATTTTTTGAAAGGGTAACTTTCATGATTCGTTTTTTCTAATCAGGGAAATTCTGGCTTGTTGGGTTCCGTTTTTGGTAAATTATGGTACCACCCGTTATTATTTGCCGTACCTCCAACCAATCACACCAAACGAACAATCGTTAGTCTACAACTTTATTGCGTATGGTCTAACTTAACAAAAGTTCTTCACACATCCATATTATTTAAAAACATCTATCATGCGGTATATGCTAATTCTCATGATAATGATGTACTTTGTTGTTTTGGTATACATTATCTGCTGGTTTCGATAAAAGAAGCCTGCTCCCATAGTGCATTCGAATAAAAGTGATGTGCATTTTCATTGAAACAGATTAGCCTGACATCTTCCAGTGAGCTACCATCCTTAAGATGTTCAAGTATAGTTCTTGCAGCAAGTTCCGATGCTCTGTCAACGGGAAAGCCATAGGCTCCGATACTTATTCCTGGAAAGGCAATGCTTCTGACATCATATTCTTCTGCAAGAATGAGTGAATTCCTGTATGCATCGGTCAGCAGTTGTTCCTCTCTGAAATTTCCTCCTTTCCAGACAGGTCCAACGGTATGTATCACCCACTTTGCAGGGAGTTTGTATCCTTTTGTTATTCTGGCTTCTCCTGTCGGGCACCCTCCAAGTGTACGGCATTTTTCCAGAAGTTGCGGACCGGCTGCATAATGTATAGCTCCGTCAACACCTCCTCCGCCCAGAAGTGAATTGTTGGCAGCGTTCACTATGGCATCAACTTCCTGTTCCACTATGTCTCCCATTATTACACTGATGATATCGGAAATATCCATATTATCTCCTCTCTTTTTCGGTTCATAATCTTTAAGGAAAGAATTGTCAAGATTCTTCTTATATTTGTTGTATGATATATTTGGTACAGAGCAGGCAATAGACTATATCTCATTAATGCAAAATTTATGGAGTAAGATTTTAAGATTCAAGATATGGCAGGTTAGTTCATGGATGAAGTCACAGAAAAGATCCTTACCCTTTTCAGGGAAATAAGCAGTATCCCCAGACCATCAGGTCAGGAAGAGAGAATAGCCACATGGCTGAAAGAATGGGCTCTCTCAAAAGGTTTTAGCGTAAAGTTCGATAGTGTCAACAATGTGGTCATTGGGGTGCCCGCTTCAAAAGGCTATGAGAACCTGCCCTCAATAGTGATTCAGGGACACATGGATATGGTATGTGAAAAGGCATGCGGATGCAATCATGACTTTACAAAAGACCCAATTGTACCTGTTATCGACGCTGACTGGCTCAGGGCTGAGGGAACAACCCTGGGTGCAGACAATGGAATAGCACTCGCCATTGCCCTGGCTCTTGCAGAAGATACATGTATAAGCCATCCTCCACTTGAGCTGCTTTTTACCGTGGATGAAGAAACCGGACTTACGGGAGCTAATGCGCTAATGCCTGATTTCATCTCCGGGAAGATACTGTTGAATGTGGATTCGGAAGAAGAGGGTGTTTTTACCGTTGGCTGTGCCGGTGGATTGAACACGACCATCAGGATGCCACTTGAGTATTCATCGGTACCTGAAGGTGCATTATTTTTCAGATTGGTGGTAAATGGTCTTTCAGGAGGGCATTCCGGTGTTGATATTCATGAAAAGAGAGCAAACGCCAACAAGCTGCTTGCAGGAGCCTTGCAATTACTCATGGAAGAAATCGATGTCATGTTGCTTGATGTAAAAGGCGGTTCTGCACATAATGCCATTCCACGACATGCGGAATCCATTATTGCTTTTTCTCCGGATATGAAGGAGATTGTTGTCTCTTTGATTGCTGGGTTTGAAAGCAAGTTCAGGTCTGAATATGCAGGTCTTGAGCTTTCTCTTTCAATAACTCTTGAAGAATATGGGTCAGAAGTTGAAATGAAAGCAATAGATGAGTCTTTTGCTCGTCGGGTCATAGGTATTCTTATGTCATTGCCACATGGGGTAGCTTCCATATCTCCGGCAATATCAGGTCTTGTAGAAACCTCAAGTAATCTGGCTATTGTGAATATAGTGGATGGTGAGCTGGTGATAGTATCAAGCCAGCGCAGTTCTTCTGACACAGGACTTGCAGAGATCACCGGAAAAGTTACCTCGGTTGCCGTAGAGTATGGAGGAAACTGTTCGCATGGTTCAGGTTATCCGGCATGGCAACCTGATATGTCTTCACCTCTTCTTCAGCGATGCAGGGATGTGTATTTTTCTGTGTTCGGGGAACATGCAAGGATCGAAGCTATTCATGCGGGCCTGGAATGCGCTGTTATAGGTTCGAAATATGAGGAAATGGATATGATCTCTTTTGGTCCTACCATAAAGAATCCGCATTCTCCTGATGAACGGCTGTATATCCCATCGGTCAGGAAGGTATGGGATCTTATGGTTGCTTTGCTCACTTCATTTAAAGATGAAAAGGGTACGTTTGCCGGAAAGCAGAAGGAGTCATAATTATAATCTAGTAAGTATAACATTAATTCCATGAGACAATTTCCAAAACCAATCATTCTTGTAAGC
>DAZF01000067.1 GCA_002507205.1 Methanolobus sp. UBA32
AAAGTAAACCGCCGTTGACATTTTGTGTTGTAATGCATATAGAACAACATTAAGTAAGGTGTTATCATTGACTTACAGGGATTTAACCGGGTGTCTATTAAACAATCATGCAAGTCAATAAAACTTCTGTATGTAACCCCAAATAGTGATTATTTTGACATGAGTTAGGCCATAGATAGTGATTTCAATAGCTTTTCTACAAAGCCGAAAATGCCATAATACAATGTATAAGGTCATGCGTACAGTTTTTACTGAATGGTATGATCTGGAGTAAACTGCAAGAGAGGTAAAAGTAGAAGTGGGAAAGCAGGAAATAATATTATAACATCAAAACATAAAATTCCGGAACGTACTTTGTACAAAATTACCCATAGTGCAAAGACTATATCACATACACACATATAAATACTTAGACCACATATAGTTAGCTATGGTACAAAATAAAGGACATATGGGAGTACGCAGACAACAAGGACGGGGGATCACTGGTAGAAAATTACCTGTCTGTCATAAATGTAAATCTGCTTATCTTGTTGCTTTGTATGCTCAGGAAACAGTACCTCTGGAAGGTAAAAGAAAATGGATCAAAAAGGGTTATTTTTGCAACAACTGTAGTTATTTTGAACCTGTTAAAGATTCAGAAAACATTATGTAAAAAAATGCTTCCAAGGCTTCCCTATTCAATAACCAATGATATTTTGCTATTTGTCAGGAAGTTAAATTTGCACCCGAGTACCTGGGGATTTCTGAAAAATACGGATAAAATACCAAAACGAGTTCGTTAAAACCGTAAAAGACAGTGAAAGGAATATTCTGTTTGTTTTTTTTTCATAAGTGCTGCAATTCAGATATTTATCACGTTGAAGTAAGAAGACCATCCGTTTTAATGGGTGCATGAATTACGTCCATTTTAATTCGTTCTAAATAAAAAAGTTGTCTCTTATACAAGATCAAATTTTTAAATAATTGTTCTTTCATATAAGCACACTATGGATAAAAAGGCAGCTTTCAAGCAGATCATAAAGGAATTTCATGAAAAGAAGCTTCCTGAAACTTACAGTCGTCAATTAAACATAGCCGATACCAGAAAAATAGTCAGTATCATAGGCTCAAGAAGAAGCGGGAAGACCTTTTATTTTTATAAATTGATAAAAGACATCAGAAAAAATGCGGATATTTCACAGACCCTTTATATTAATTTTGAAGATGACAGAATAATGCCCCTTGAACTTAGTGACCTCAATTATACCATTGAAGCTTATTTTGAACTTTACCCGGAAAATATGGATAAAACCCTGTATTTCTTTTTTGATGAGATACAAAATATAACTGGCTGGGAGATATTCATAAGAAGAATTCATGACACCACGGATACACGTATGTTCGTGACCGGATCGAGTTCAAAACAGCTTAGCAAGGAGATCGCAACAAGCCTTCGTGGAAGAACTATTCCTTTTTACCTTTATCCGCTTGGTTTTGGGGAATACCTTCATTTTAAAGGTATAGACCTTGAGAAAGACTGGGAATATGGAAAAAAAAGATATCCTGTCAAGAAGATGTTTGGCGAATACATACGATGGGGAGGTTTTCCGGAGATCGCGCTGGAAGACGAGACATTACGCCAGAACATACTCAAGAACTATTATGAGATGTTCATTTACAAGGATCTTATGGAAAGATTCTCTATAAGAAATATCAGTCTCCTGAAAGGTCTTGCTTCCTATCTGCTCACCAATATCAGTAATCTTTTCAGTGTTAATTCATACTATAGATTAGTGAAGGAAAATACACAGGTCAGCAAAGAAACAGTTGCTGAGTATGTTTCGCACCTTGAGGACATCGGGCTGATCTGGCAGGTTCCTTTCTTTAGCCATTCCCTTAAGAGTCAGCAGGTAAATCCACGCAAGATATACTGTATAGACCAGGGACTTCGGGGAGCTGTAGCATTCCAGTTCTCAAAGGATACCGGAAGGCTGGCCGAGAACATAACTTTCATTGAGCTTAAAAGAAGGAACTACGATGTCTATTATTGGAAGGGAAAAAAGGAAGTTGACTTTATTGCCAGGAGCGAGGATGGAAAACTCCAGGCCATAAATGTCTCATATACCAATGATATCAACCCACGGGAAACGGAAGGACTGCATGAGTTTAGCAAGATCAACGATGCAGAACTTATTCTCCTTACAGAGGATATTGAAAAAGAAGAAGATGGCATCAGTTTCGTGCCTCTGTGGAAATGGCTGCTAAGATGAAATATGATCTGTTCTATTTGAACTACCGTCAATGTATTTCTTAATCGTTTCAGCAGATACTTGACCATGGGTACCAATATAATAGTGTGGCGACCAAAGATGATTACCCCAAACTTCTTTTTTTGTAATTCAGGGAATTTCTGGAACACTCTTTTTGCAGTAACACCTTTCATGATCTTAACAATATCAGTAGGTGCTATGAATGGTGGTGCAGATATGAAAAGAAGTTGATGCCTTTGTCTGCCAGGAATGCGGTGAAGCATATTATACTCCGGAGATATCAAGGCGTATAGACGGGGTTATGCACAAATTCCATGACTTCTCCCTGCGTGTCCACCCGCTTGCGGCGTGTTGTTGCTTTACTTGCTCAACGTGATAAAACATCATCCAGCTCAAAGAGCATAAGTCCTTTCTCTTTCAGAGAATCCTTGTTCTCGATAGTTTTTGCAATGACTGCAAAGTGTTCATTTCTTTCTTCATTGTACCAGTTTACGTATGATGTCTTTTCAAGAAAGTCCTCTACCTGATGCTCAAGGTCAAGTTTCTGGGAAAACAGTAGACTGCCGTTTTTCCAGCCATGAATTTCAGCACAAGTTCTGTTTTACCAACATGCCTTCTTCCATATATTACGATCAGTGACGAGGAATTCCGGGAGTATTCTGATCCAAGGAATTCTAATTCATCAGTACGGTTGATAAATATACTTATGATCCTAAGTATTACGAGTCTGTATTATATAGATTTGTGCTGGTTGATGAAATACGACTCTGTAGAATACCTATTAGAATCACTATCTATAGCTAAAATTTCGCAAAAATGATCACTACTCAGGTCAACATTTGAAAGTGTTATATACTTAAGTAATCGTTTGAATATTGAGGATTTCTACAAAGCCGTTTAACATTCAACAGGTAACCGATGGATAGATGATCATGGTAAAAAGTAAAGTCTACGTTCTTAATGCTTCCTTGAAACATAGGAAAGGTGTCTGGCGCCGTATTGAAATAAAAGGTGATCAAACACTTGGAGATTTGGATAGCATCATGCGTGATGCATTCGATCACAATGATTATCACCTTAGCGAATTTTTCTCGGGTAAGGTGTGGAGATCAGAGGGTTTCGGTGAAATAGAGCCTGACGGAAGTGGTGCTGGTGCCGGGAAGAAGATCGATGAACTTGAACTTATAGAAGGCAGCACTATAGAGTATGTTTACGATTTTGGTGATGATATCCAGCACGTAATTAAGCTAGAGAAAATTGTAGAACCTGTGGCCGAAGCGAAGTATCCCCGTATTACTTCTAAGAACAAAAAAAGAAACCGATATTGTGTCTCCTGTAAGAAGATACAAAAGAAAACGATTGCTAGATGGATCTGTATTGATTGCTCGCAGGAGGAACACAAGCAAGTGCTTCTATGTGAGGACTGCCTGGAGGACGAGCACGAGGACCATAATGCCGAAGAATTGCTCTCATAAAGTGATAATATGTCAGATAAAATAGGAAGAAACGAGCTCTGTCCCTGTGGCAGTGGTAAGAAGTACAAAAAATGCTGCATGGATAAAGACAAAGAAGAGAAGAAAGCTTTCATGGAACGCATGGAATCAACTTATTCATCATCGTGTCTGCCTGGTAACGACAAGCACATATTCGAATCCAAAGAAGAGATACTTGAATCCATACGCAATACCGGGTTTGAGCCGGTTGAAACTGAAAATACCTACGAGGATGAAGGTGAGACGTTTACCAATCTGAAAGTTGATATATTCTGCAAACACGGTCATTCTGAAATAGAAAGATTGTACATCTTGAAAGACGACGGTAAGTGGGAATTAATTGAAGAAGGCTGGGGTACGCCTTGCCCGGAGTGCGAGGAGACTAGATATAATGTGTTACCTAGTAATTCGAGAATTTTAGTAACAAGGCCTAAGCATTAGTAAGATCTCATAAATATTGTTTTAAAATAAAGGTGTGATTGCTACATCTTGTCATTTTCGTCCAAATTATTTTGATTTTGATAGGTTGCTATAGCCTTATTCTTATTTTGTTGTGAGAAAAGACAAAGATACCTATCATGCATACACAATATATATATATATACTGCCGAAGCGTACTGTTTTTACTGGATCTAATTGTATGGAGCAACATAAATGACATGGCTAGCAACCGTAGAAATTGAGGACGAGAAACTCTTTGCAAGATGTGAATACAATCATCCCAATCCTATCCGCCTTCCTTCCGGGAGAAAATCATACTATTGCAAAACATGCGGTGCTTTGTTTGTGGTCGATCCCAACTTTTCTGATCTTATAGAGAACGCTGACATCTAAGATAAGATCTCTACGTGTTTTGGAAATTAATAAGCGTTCTTCATCACGGATCACTATTTAAAAATCTCAAAGACAAGTATATGGCATCATCATATCTAAAAAAATTCATGCATAGCTGACAAAAATATATTCACAGCTATGGCAGTTTTTCCTGTAAAATCCTTTTTTTAGTGTAAGAAATATTAGTCAATTTGGTTAATTTTAGATAAGACCGTTCATATGCCAAAAGAGAAAGTTGCTTTGTCGGTGGATTTAAAAAGTGCACCTGTCCCGCCGGCAGGCGGTGTGTTCCGTTAGCACTGACGATAAAAGAGATTTATTGTAGTTTAGAATCTTACGATCTCATATCCTTCCAGGCAACATTATCCCCAGCACACAGAAGAATCCAGTTAAAGCATACATTGCCCAGGTGGCCTGTCTCTCTGTGACCCTGCGATAGTAAGGCAGTACCCATTTAAGTGTAAGTGGGTTAGGTACCTCCAGAGTACCATCTTCCCTTTCCTTACCAAATTTAGCCTCAGGGAATTTCATGACTCTCCAGTAGACATACATCAGGAAATTAACCGTGTGCGGGATCAGCATGATGAAACCGCTGATAATGAATCCCTGTAGTACTATCATGGTTCCTATTGCAGCTCCTATGGTAAGCGAGCCGATATTGCCCCAGAATATGTGTGAAGGGTACCTGTCATACATGTAGTAACCAAAGGTCGCTCCGGTTATGCTCACCACTGCAAAGATGTTGTCAACATCTCCTATGAGGACTGATTTTACAATGAGTGCCATAAGGACGATCACTGAAAGTCCCGAGGAAAGGCCATTAAAACCTGAATGCATGTTCACAAGATTGGAGGCTACCAGGACGTAAGTAGGTACTATGAACTGAAGGTAGAGGATGCCCAGTTCAACGCTGCCTATGTCTGGGAGTGTGAATGCAGTATGGGTTGCATACTGTATCAGGGGATAGGAGCAGTAGTACATAAGAAGAAGTTTCGTCACCCTGCCGATGTCTATCATATCGTCAAGTATGCCAAACAGCCCGAACATGGCTATCACTATCAGAACAACATAGTTTGTTGTCGCGAACTTGAAGAAGAGCGTGTTCAACGAGAAACACACCATTGCAACCAGAAGAATGGCAATGCCACCTCTTTCCGGGATCATGGTCACTTCTCTCTTATAATAGTCCCTGGCAATGATACCTTTTTCTGTCAGTTTTTTGATGAAATATGGCATAGAAATAAAAGTAACTATAAATGGCGCCAAAAAGGTACTTGCAAGAACTAAGGCCACTAATGTTGATGGTGATTCCAGATCCAGCATAATTTAAATCCTTTGTTATTTATTAAATAATCCTCTTAAAAATCTATTCATTCAATGCTTTAATATTATATATGAATTTACCGCTAACAAACCAGTGTTTTCATTATTTATCTTTCTGATTATTTTGCTATATGTTTGCTATTTCATATTCTAATATTTCCTCCATGGGGTCATATTATTTTCTAATCATCATTATGAGCATCATTTGTTGCATCAGACATAAATTTATATAGTATGGTCCAACTAAATGAACTTGACAATTGGGTTATTGTCACTATACGTTAATTAGTGCTCTGATATGCATATTGATATGGGGCACACCAGGTGGTACGAATGAAATTATTAGAGAAAAAATGCGCAATGTGTGGCAGTCCTATATATGTTTATGAGAACTGTGCCCGTGAAGAGATGTTCTGCACCCTTCACTGCATGGAACTTGCAACATTTTCGACTGCTTCAAGGAACTTAAGTCCGGTCAGAACTATTTGCTAAGTTCTGATCATTTTTATTTTTGATTTAGATGGGGTATATGTTTCTCAATATCGGTAGTTCATATATTGATACTTTTGAGGACAGGGTAATTTAATTATACTTAGTTTACAATCATTGAACCATGAAAAAGGTTCTTATTACCGGTGGTATTGGCCAGATCGGCAGCTATCTTGTTGACAGCATGCAGGATGAATATGATGTTACGGTCCTGGATAACCTTTCCTCTGGCAAAGAGCCTGATCTACCAGATCATGTACATTTCGTAAAAGAAGATATCAGATCTCCCACAGCAAAAGAATTAGCTTCCCAGCACGACATTATAATTCATACGGCGGCTCAGATCAGTGTTGCAAAGTCCATGAACGATCCTTTATTCGATGCGGACAACAATGTTTTCGGAACCCTCAATCTTCTTGAAGGTGCACGTGCCGGTAACCTTGAGAGATTCATTTACATAAGTTCAGCTGCAATCTACGGCAATCCTGAATACCTTCCGATTGATGAGAAACATCCCCAGAATCCCATGTCTCCCTATGGTGCCAGCAAATTCTGTGGTGAAAAGTATTGCAGCATGTATCACAATGCCTATGGTCTGCCTTCGGTCTGTATCAGACCTTTTAACATATACAGTCCCAGACAGGATCCTTCCAATCCCTATTCCGGTGTCATATCCAAATTCATAGGTCGCGTAAGGGAAGATCTACCCCCCATTATCTTCGGAGACGGTTCCAATACCAGGGATTTCGTTTCTGCTCATGATGTTGTCAACATGATTCTCTTATTGGCCAGTGGGCAGGGGGACAATGGTGAGGTCTATAATGTTGGCACTGGCAAGGTCACACGCATAGATGAACTTGCACAGGTCGTTCTCGACATATTCGGCAAGGATATGGATATAGATTTCAGGGACCAGATGGCTGGTGACATAAAAGACAGCTATGCTGATATCTCAAAAGCAAGAAAAATAGGATTCGAGCCGAAAGTTGACCTTTACAAAGGCCTTGAAGAGATAATAGGTTGAAGACCGGATAGCGGATAGTTATTTTTACTCATATCAACAATATATGGTCAGGAATATGAAAAACTTCATAAAAAATAAATATATTGCTTATCTGGCACTTAGTGGTCTATATATTTTACAATTCTTACTCAACATCGTTTCTCATATACAGAAATTTGATTATAAAAGGAATAAAAAGAACATTCTCATTGTCCTGACAATACTATATGCAGGGTTCATATTCTACCTCTCATCCCAGTCTAACTTGAGCATACCATCCTCGATGTTCAAGATACCAATCATGTATCAACTGGCCGACATCTTCAAAAGCCTAGGTCTGGTTTTTATTATTGATATTGCAGAATATTCTTATTATCACATGGATAAAGTAGCACACCTGTTCCTCTATTTTGGACTCGGTATACTTCTGCATCTTACATTCAGGAACTCCGAAAACATTGTACTGAAAAAATACGCAGCCATCTTTGCCGTACTTCTTGGCATCATCTACGGTATCACAGATGAGTTCCACCAGTCATTCGTACCGGGCCGCTCCTCGAATATACATGACCTGCTTGCCGACGGGATCGGAGTGACCATCGCACAGATCATCTTCGTGGTATTGATACTTATAAACCTGCAAAGAAAAAAGAGTAAGAATGATCGGGAATAACCCAATCATCGTTATGTTAGTTTTTTTATTCTAATTCGTTCACTGTCTCGTGACCATTCTTATCGCCACGGCCAATTCCCTTGTACACAAAGCCTGCATCGATGAACACATCCGGATCAATAACATTCCTGCCGTCAATGATCACAGTGTTTTTCATGCCGGTCATCTTCTTAATGTCATCGGGCCTGAGGTTAAAATATTCTTTGTGGCCTGTGAAGATAACAACCGCATCAGCACCTGCAACGACCTCTTCTACATTCTTATGGATCTCTACCTCAGGATAGTTCAACACATGTGGGTCGTGAACAAGCAGATTCGCACCTGTTTCAATGATCATATCCCTGTAAGGTTCTGAAGGCGGGTTGCGTGCATCGTCTGAGTCGTTGATGAAAGCCCATCCCAACATGGCAATCTTTGAAGCATTGATATCCTTTCCAATTCTCTTAAGCGCAGCAACTGTCAGGTTATACATGTGCACAGGCATGAAATCATTGACCCTGCGTGCAAGTACATAGATGGATTCTGCATCCTGTGGATAATCAAGAGCCTCGCTTCCCAGTTTAACGCCACGTTCCAGGTGATATGTATCCTTGGTCAGGCAGTGACCACCAACACCAGCACCTGGCCAGAGAATTGCCCTGGTGATGCCTTCACCCTTGAGACTGTCAATTCCAGCCCTGACGTCATAGACATTGATGCCCATGGACTCGCAGTAGAGTGCAAGCTGGTTTGCTGCTGCTATCTGAAGGTCCCTGAATGTGTTCTCGGCGGTCTTTGTTACCTCGGCTGCAGTAGCGCTCATGGGTATGACCTTACCTTTTGTTAGTACAGGACTGTAAAGCTCCACTGCCCTGTCGGTACTTGGCTGGTCTATACCACCAACAATGCGGTCATGTTCCTGTATATTTCGGAGCAATCTGCCTACCATTACTCTCTCAGGAGCATGAGCCAGTGCGAAATCCTCTCCTGCCTTAAGACCGGATTCATCTTCCAGTATCTCCTTTGCCATGGTTTCTGTGGTTCCGGGTGTTATCGTGGATTCCAGTACCACAAGCATCCCTGGTCGCAGGTACCTGCCTACATTGCGGATACCTTCTTTAAGAGCGCCAAAGTCCGGTTCAAGGGCTTTTGAGTCTGCAAAGGGTGTCTGTATAGCCAGGGTAATGGCGTCAACTTCGGATATCCTTGAAAAGTCAGGTGTACATTCAAACTTACCCGCATCGACTACCTTTTTCAGCAGGTCATCAAGGCCTGGCTCTTCTCCCTTAAGGGGACTTTCACCACGGTTGAGCATGTCTATCTTGTAACCGGATGAGGCTGAATCCCTCTGGAACCCCAGCACGAGGTCGAATTTATCAGAATCAGCGAAAAGTACTGCAGCAGGGATGCCAACATATCCCATGCCAATGACACCGATCTTTTTGATGGGGCCTTTATCTTTTAATATTTCCTCAAGTTTTTGGCTCATGATGATCACTCTTTAATCTCTATTAATTTTTCATTTTTATATGAATTGATTGCAGCCAGGCTGACCTTAAGGGCATGCTGTCCATCCATCCCACAAGGTTCAGGCTGTTTACCATTGTTAATGCAGTCAATGAAGTATTCAAGTTCGTTCTTAAGTGGTTCTTTCGGCTCTATCTTTGCTTTCCTTACCCAGCCACTGTCATGCAGCTCCACGGTCTGATCCATATAATCCAGATAGGCAACACCACCAACACCCACTGCCGTGAGCTTTCTAACCTTGTGTGGGGTCAGCCAGTTGACCTCTACAAGTCCGGAGAACTCATGGTCCAGACGCATATGTATGGTTGCATGGTCCTCAAAGGAATGGATGTCTGCACCTGCCACAGCATATACCTGGTTAACAGGTCTGCCATAGAGGAAGGATATTATGTCAATGTCATGTACGCCGATATCCAGTATGACTCCCACATCCCTTATCCTGGGGTTGTAAGGTCCCACCCTGGTGGTGGATATCGAGACTATCTTGCCCAGCAGGCCTTCTTCTATTATTTCCTTCAGTTTGATGACTGCAGGGTTGAACCTCTCGATATGACCTATCATCATCAAACGACCGTTCTTTTCAGCAGCTTCAATAATGGCCTGTGCATTTTCAACAGTATCAGCAATTGGTTTTTCCACAAGTACATGTGCTCCGGCTTCTATGGCATCAATAGCTACTTGCCTGTGCATCTTTGTAGGAACTACAATGCTTACGGCATCAAGTCCCTGTGCAAGGAGTTCAATGTAATCTGTGAAGGCTTTTGTATTGTATTGTTGTGCAAGTCCCTCCACAAGTTCCCTGTCGATGTCCGAAATTCCCACAAGTTCCACACCTGGCATTTCGCTGTAGATGCGTATGTGATTCTTTCCCATGGCTCCGGCACCGATAACTCCTACTTTTAACATTTTGAACCACTCCAGTCTCTTATAGCACTGCTGATGGTGGCAATATCTGCATCCGTAACTCCCGGATGTACCGGAAGGGAGAGCACTTCCCTGGAAGCCTTTTCGGTTACCAGCAGTTTGTCGTTGTATCCAAGTTCCCTGTAATATGGTTGTTTATGGATTGGTATGGGATAGTAGATACCTGTCCCAATTCCTTTGTCCCTTAGATGGTCAGCAAGTGAATCGCGGTCTCTGGTGCGAATCGTATACTGGTGGAATACATGTTCGCATCCTTCTCTGACCACTGGGCATTCTATTCCTTCGATATCGTTAATTTTCTCACTCAGCAACTTAGCATTGTGCTGTCTTCTGGCAGTATATTCCGGCAGTTTTCTAAGTTGTGCCAGTCCAATGGCGGCTGAGATATCTGTCATGCGCAGGTTGTATCCAAGCATCTCATGCAGGTATCGCTGTTTTGAACCGTGTGAGCGTATCATACGAGCTTTATCTGCAACTTCTCCGTTATTGGTCGTTATAATACCGCCTTCACTGGTGGTCATGTTCTTGGTCGGGTAGAAACTGAATGCTCCGGTACCAAAAGACCCGACCTTCTTTCCATTGTGCTCAGCCCCGTGTGCCTGGCATGCATCCTCTATCAGGATAAGGTCGTGGTCCTCTGCTATATCTGTCATGAGGTCCATGTCTGCAGGCTGGCCGTAGAGATGTACGGGCATAATGGCCTTTGTAGCAGGGGTGATATTCTCTTCAATAAGCTGAGGGTCCAGGTTGAATGTGTCGGCTTTGATATCTGCAAATACTGGTTTTGCACCGGTGAAAAGTATTGAGTTTGCAGTAGCTATAAAACTAAAGGAACTGGTGATAACCTCATCACCCTTGCCTATCCCGTGGGCAAGTAAAGCAGCATGCAGGGCAGCGGTGCCTGAATTCACAGCCACTGCATGTTCTGTGCCTGTGTATTCTGCGAACGCCTGCTCGAATTCTGCCACACGCTGCCCTTCGGCTATTATTCCTGAACGCAGCACGTCGCTGACGGCCTGTATCTCAGCATCGTCAAGCTGTGGTTTTGCAATGGGTATCATGATATCACTTTTTCCCAAAATAAATGCTTATAAATATATATTAATACAAATTAGTTATATGTTATTTAAAAGTTCCAGTTTTTCAGGAAGGTCTGTTATCTTTGCAGGACAACCGATTGCCAGTTTCCATTCAGGTACATCCTTTGTGACCAGTGCCCCGGCAGCTACCATTGCTCCCTCTCCTATCTCGACTCCCGGTATCAGGGTAGCATTTGCTCCGATGGATGCTCCTTTCCTGAGTATCGGTCCTTCTGGCTTGTACTCTCCTCTTATGGGATACCTGTCATTGGCCAGTACGGCACAGGGTCCGATGAACACGTTATCCTCTATGGTCACATGTGTTGGAATGTAAACATTGCCCTGAATACTGACATTGTTTCCTATGCTGACGTTACCATCTATGATGACATTGGTACCAATGAGCACATTATCTCCAATTGTGGTATTCTCCCGGATCATGGCATTATGTCCGGTCCTGAAATTATTCCCGGCCCTGACATTACTGAAAATAGTAGTGCCAGGTCGGATGAATGAGTCGCTTCCTATTGTAGAACCGATAAAATCATAATCATCAATTTCATTTCCTGATTTCGTTATGTCCATAAGTATGCCATGCTGTGGATACCCCAAGATCACATTCTCAAGAATAACCGCGTTATCTCCCACGCTGCTTGAACCGTAAAGTTTTGCAGATCTATGAATGTATGAGTTTTTTTGCATTTTCCCACCAATCTTCACTGCATTAAAGAGATTCAGTTTATATAAATTTATTCAGGTTTTGTATTCTCATTATGAGGATAATATTTTGGAGTATTCAGGAATTCATTCATCGGTCTGCTTGTTCAATGCTTTTCAGAATATCAAGTGGAATTATTAACATTTTAACCAGCTGTCCAATGTTAGTAAGAGTTTTTAACGTGCGTCCCCATTCTATAATCTGTATTTTCTTCAGGGCTTTTTATATATTTGCTTAAAATATATTCTGTGTATAATTCAAAGCACAGTGCAAATCTTTCAATATATCTTAGTACTTTATTTCGAGTATCTTGAAAAGTGGTTGTGATTACTTTTGAGAAATAGGTTTCAGTTAATTCAGGGCATGTGCCTGTAATACGGAAAGATATAGTCCTCAGCCGTCTTTATCAGACAGTGATTGTTTTTGCTTGTGATAAAATACCACTCATTATATATATTGAGTACTATATTATTATGTTATAAGCTTGTAGTGGCCATGAATAAGCAATAAAGTATGCTTGAGTGGACAATACTCACAGCTTGAATGTGCATTACACACAATATTTACTAGTGCAGATCCGCATGAAAAGCCAAAGAAACACTTTCCTGGAAAATACTGATGCTGTCTCCGAGATCATAGGAGAGGTGTTAATGACAGCAATTGCAGTACTTGCATTCTCTATTGTTGCTGTTTTTATATTCTCATATGCCAGCCCCCAGGAAAAGGTGCATGCTGATATTCAGGGTTGGGTCGATGTAGATTCTGATACAATTTACCTGCGTCATACCGGGGGAGAAACAATTGATGTTTCCGGAATTCGCATTGTATTGGATATCAACGGAACCAGAAGATATCTCACATCATCTGAACTGGTACAGATAAAAGGTAATACTGCCTGGAATCTGGGCGAAACCATCAGGATTAATACTTCTGAATTGTGGTCTGACAGTATCGACCAGAATGATTACGTTGGTATGGTCATGATAACTACAGATTCCAATTTTGTGGTCAAAAGCGGAACACTGCTTGGTGATGTATCGAATGTAATATCATCCCCCAATGGTTCAACACCAACACTATCAGCTCCGGTCCTGTCAGGCCAGGATCCACTAAATCTTTACGAAAGTACTACATCACAGTCTGTAACCTTCAGTGCAATCAGCAGCCAGTCTTCTATCAATGAATTCTTGCTAAATGGTCAACATCTATCATGGTCTAATGGAACAAGTCCATCCTATACAAACACAAGTGCTTCAGAAGGCACCTACACTCTGACTCTTATCGCAAAAAACAGCACAGATTCATTGCTCAGCGATTCACTGGAATGGACCTGGACAGTAATATCAGAAACAACACCTTTCAATGGTTCGGGGATTAACATGCATCTCCTGAAAACCAATATAGGTGGCTATATTGCAGATGGAGGCTACATCAAGTTCAAGGCTGGAGGCGGAGGTAACTCTATAACTATCAACGGGGTTACAAAAACGGTAAAAAATAATGATAATGTCATGTTTGTAATGAATGGCCAGCAAACATCCGGTCAAGCTATCATAGGAGGCTCTGGAGTTTCCTGGCAGATCACAGCATATGATTTTAATGTTGATTTCTACCTGAACAATGTTCTTGAAGAAACCGGTGATATAACAGACATTTACATAAGCAAAGCAGATGACTTTGAATCCACAATTTCATACTATCTGCCACCTGATCTCTCCCGGACATACTTCAGTGAGAATGGAGGTGCTAATATACTCATAAATGGGACAGATGATTCTGAGATCAGGCTGTATAACGTAACACCAGCAGATGGTAATTATTTCATGTTTGAGTTCAATTCGACTTATACTAACATAGAAGGATTTGANNGGTTCTGAGAACGTAATGAACGCAGTAGAATGGGGTATAGAACTGGCAAAAGCGAATGGTGCTAAGGTCAGTGCTCTTTATGTTGTACCTCATACCGGCGTTACTCTTGCCATGCGTGGGGAGATGTGGTCAAAGGCACTGGAAAGTCACCTGAAGGATGAAGGCGAAAAAGCGACTGCATATGTGGTTGAAGCTGGTGATTGCTCCCACGACTAAAGGGCGTGGGCTTCTACGGATTTTATACCGATAGATTGCAATCCCAATCTGAGAAT
>DAZF01000029.1 GCA_002507205.1 Methanolobus sp. UBA32
TCCGAGATGTCTACATCAATATTCAGTACATCCGAAAGTACCAATCATTATAACTAATTTCAACCAGTTTCAAGATATAATCTCGTGAATTGCAACTTTACATATAACAGTATTTCTAAAAGTTAATTAGACTTGTTGTAATAATTGTAAAAAGATTATTGAATAAAATGTAGACTAATCTACAAAAAATCAATCCATGATTTGCCTTTGAAATGTCAAATCAAGAAAAATTGATAAAAATGAATCAAGAATAGATGTATAATTAATGATAATCATGGAGGGTTTGTTGAACAATTTTTGTTTCTGGAATGAATGGAGTTGGTCTATAAAGAATCCATTTTTCTTTTTCCTTGTCAGAAAGTGCTTTAAAATGAGAAGCATACATCCAATATATCCTATTTCCTACTTCTCTTTTGTAAACATAACCTTCTTCCTCTAAAATATCCAAGTATTTCTTAACAGTTGCCCATGCAATGTCCGCTTTAGAAGATACCTGAGAAGTCGTTAATTCTCTTCCAGCCTTAAACAAAACGAACATAACTGCTATTTCATATTTGTTAAAAGACTCTTCAAGTATTGACATCTTCAACTACCTTTAATGTGATGGGAACTTCTCTGATAGTTTCAGTCGTAGTTTTTGTTTCTTCAATTATTATCTCTACTTCATCGCCTTTTCTTAAACTATAGTATTTACTGATTTCATTTGGTATGCGAATTAAAAACTGCTTCCCATCATAACTAATTTTAACTTTCTTTTTGATCTCGTTATTATTTTGCAGAATATCTGTTTCTTCGATGTGTGATTTTCTTTTTTTAAGAAATTCTGCGTTTAATTCATTGATTGGTATTCTATGGCTAGGACGCTGCGTATTTTTTAATGATCTTTTTTGATTTTCCATAGTCTCCACTCAAGCATTTTTTGCTCATAATTAAATGGCCGGAATCTTATTTATAGTTTCGTACGATACTTGATAATATATCACAAATCGTACGATTAGATTGGAATAAGTATAAATAGCAATAAAACATTGCTAAGTTCGGTGATTCAAATGAAACTTGATAAAAAATAAGATGACATTTGAAAATGACTGAAAAAACAAAACAAAAAAAGCTAGATGATTTCTGTTTTAGCAATCATGAAAATAAAAAAGTTATAGGATCAAAAATAGGACATGCTTTTAAAAGCATTATAAATCCTTCTATTTTATTTACCATGAAGCATAATTGTCTCTATTCAGATAGAGACATATTACATGTAGTAATGAGAGGAGCATTGACTAATAATTTTATAGAAAATGCTTCTGAATCATTAATACTTGATGGATATTCAAATGTTCCAAATGGAGATACTGTTCGTTATCACATCAAAAAAAATGACATCGATGAAATACTAAAAAGATTCACATTTCTTTTTGACTCAATTTTTAGGGAAGCAAAAAAACAAGGGTTACTTAATGGCAAAGTTGATCTTGCAATTGATTGGACAAGTGTAAAATTTTATGGCAAACGCGATACTAAGATGGTTGTTGGAACAAAAGCCGAGAGAGGCACAACAAAAGCTTTTCAATTTGCAACCGTAACAATTGTCGAAAAAAACAAAAGGTTTGTTCTAAGGGCACTACCACTTGAATCGCGTGATAGTGAACATTTAAAAGCTGTAGTTGAAAATCTATTGAACTATGCTAAAACAAAAGTTAAAATCAACAGAGTTTTTTTTGATAGAGGCTTTTATTCGGTTGCTATTATTTCAACATTAAAAAAAATGGATATACAATTTTTGATGCCTGCAAAGAAATCCAAAAATATAAAAAAAATGGCAGAAAAAGTTAAATTACCAGCAACCCGGTTATATAGATTAAAATCAAAAAATAAAGGTACTTTAGTTAAATTGATTTTTGTAGAATCAGATAAAAGGTCAAAAAACAATAGCCAAACAAATGACGAAAAAGAAATAGGCGTATTTGCTACAAATATGTCTCTTGGACCAGATGAAATTAAAGATTTGTACTTATTATATTCTAAAAGATGGGGCATTGAAACTAGCTATAGAATGTGCAATATATTTAGAACAAAAACAGCTGCAATAGACTATAGAATCCGCCTATTTCTTTTCCTATTTTCAATTATATTATACAATTTATGGGTTTTAATTAACGCTTGTATTTTTACAGATACTTTCAAGCAACAAAGTAAAGGTCAAATAACAGCTATTAGTTTTCTATCTATAGTGGTAATTACAGTTGCATGCTCGCCCGCGGCAAACTTTTAGTTTATTCTATTTAATTTATAAGTATAGTTTATGAAAACTATGTTTAGTAATACCTAAATATCATGCATGTTATTTTTGTTACATGACAGAAATAAAAATACAAAAAGATGGCCATAAATGTGGAAGATGTGGACATGAATGGATACCACGTACTAAAATCAATGAAGATCCCATAATATGTCCAAAATGTAAATCTCCATATTGGAACAAACCACGGAAGAATAAATCAAAGAAATAGACTAAAAAAACATACCATCCTTTATTAAACTTATAAATATAATTATTTTCAACCATTGCCAGGTTCCTGCAAATAATTAATAGAAAATTAATCTGAGCAAGGAATTTTCTTATTAGGAAAAATATCAAAGGTCATTTGTCTGTAAATTAATCAGGTTTTTCAGTATCCTCTCACGTAGCATATTTGCCTCAGGACTTGTCCTCTCATGAGGTCTTGGCAGATTCACATCAATTATCTCTTTAATCTTACCGGGACGTGCACTCATCAAAACTATTCGGTCTGCAAGGAAAACAGCCTCATCCACGCTGTGTGTGACAAAGATGATTGTGATGTTCTTCTTTTGCCATATGTCAAGTAATTCCTGCTGGAGTATATTACGTGTTTGAGCATCCAGTGCTCCAAAAGGTTCATCCATCAGCAGGACTGAAGGTTCATTGGCGAGAGCTCTCGCAATGGCAACTCTTTGCTTCATACCGCCTGAAAGTTCGTATGGGTAACTGTTCCTGAACTGTTGAAGGCCAACCAATTCTAAGTACTTTTCTGCATCCTTAAGCGCGTCCTCCTTTTTCACTCCTCCCATTCGAGGGCCGAAGATAACATTCTCAACAACTGTTTTCCATGGGAAGAGCGAGTATTCCTGGAAAACCATGCCTAGCTCGGGTCCTGGATCTTTGATGAGCTGATTGTCCAGGTGTACTTCACCTTCGTCCGGCATGTTCAGACCTGAAATAATTCTAAGGAGACTCGTTTTTCCACAACCGGAAGGTCCGATGAAACAAACAAATTCCCCATCATTAACATCAAGACTGACATCATCAAGTGCAACTGTGGATATTTCGTTATCTTTTGTGAATCTAAGGGAAACATTACTAACCTTTACATTGCCCATTTCAAATCACCAGTCCTTCACGCCATTTCAGGAGCTTACTATCGATATAATGCCTCAGTGTCCTATCTATGAAAAGTCCCAGAAAACCAAGGATAAACATGTAAACCAGTACAAGATCCATGTTGTGCAGATAATAGTGATGCCATATCTTGTAGCCAAGTCCGTTCCTGCCGATTCCAAACATCTCCGCTGCGACCAGACACATCCATCCTACTCCCATTGCTATCCTGATGCCTGCAGCAATTGAAGGAAGTGCAGATGGTAGGGCAACATATTGTATTAGTTCGCGGTTAGTATTGCACCCAAGTACTTTTGCAGCTTCAACGTAGACGCGGGAAACGTTCTTGAATCCTGTAAATGTGTTTATTACTATCGGGAACACAGCACCAATAAATATCAGAAAACCAGCAGCAATTGGATTCAGACCAATCCAGATTATGGCGAACGGAATCCATGCAAGAGGCGGTATTGGTCGTACTATCTCGATCAATGGATCAACTATGCGGTCTAGCGTTCGGAACCATCCCATTATCATTCCCAGGGGGATTCCTATTAGCAGGGCAGCAAGAATGCCTATCCAGAAGTACATGAGGCTATAGATGAGATCAACTAGCAAAACAGGGAGTTGATAGTCAAGTCCAAAAAGCTCAAGTTCTGTATTTTTTGATATGGTGCCTATGAATGCATAGGTCATATCGGTAAAACTTGGTAGGTAGAACTTGTTCTGTACTATATAATCAGCTAAAAGTTGCCATACAAGTATGGCAAAAATAATTGAGCCTATTTCAACACTTTTGCCACTCATGATCTGAAGATATTTTTTCATCATGAATTCTTCGAGCATACTCCAGATCGCATTGTTGGACTTAAATTTTCGTCCATAACTCCTGATTGTAGAAAATGCCTTCATAATTGTTCCCTCGTTTTGTCCAGATGGAAATTATTCAGGCATCCTTTATTGCATCTATAAGTGTTTCCATATTTTTCATATTCAAGGGAGCTGTTGTATCAATCCCCAGTTCCGGGGTCATGAGTCTTACTTCTGCTTTCAGACCTACAGTATTGAGTTTCTTTGTGGCGCAGTATTCTGTACAACCTTCCAGTGCCATGATTCTGAAACCATCAGATACTGCATCTTCTACACGTCCTATCCCTTTTTCAGCATCAGCAGCTCTGTACATATTCGGCTTTCTGAAAGCAAGGGTTGTTGCTGCTAATTTTGTAAGTTTTCCATAGTCGCAAATGCCTCCACAGGCAAAAACGATGGTCTTTCTGTTCTTTGAAGATTTCTGAGCCTCACTGCCCACCGGAGGCAAAGCCTCCGTTTTTTCTGCTTTTGTAGGTTGCATAAATAATCAAATCCTTCTAGAAATTGATTGACTAGTGAAAGTTTTAAACCTCATTGAATTCCATATCAAGACCACCTGCTTTCTTTACTAGGGATTTTGCGAGGAAACCTGCTTCCATCCTGCAGAGGTTAAGCACTGCACATGGCACAAGGCAATTTGCAGAGCAGTCTGCTTCATGAGCTTTTTCAATAACGTAATTGTCCCTGATATCGAGGATTTCCATCATGGGAACTTCCATATGGGACATTCTCTTGATTTTTTCGCAAGGGCTGTCGATGTCAACAATAATATTCTTCCCTTTCATTTCTCCACGTATTTTGTGAACAAAGCCGCAGAGTTTTGAATTTACAGTAAATTCTGCCATTTTCCATCTTCCATCATATTTGTCAAATTATCGGATCGAATTTGTTTCCGACAATTATTCATTATTATAGTACATACTTACTTACATATAAGTAAGTTATGGTGAAATCAGATTACTTCTAAAATTTGTACATTCAAAGAAATACGCAAAAAAGTAGAATTCGGGGGATTACTATCTAGTCATATGTAGATAATACTCATCCCTTGCCCAAATAATCGCCCTTAAGTTCTCTGTTGATGTATGTGGTGCTACTCCACAGCCAGGCGCAAGCACATCTATTCCTTCCTCCAGGCATCTGATAACCTCTGATCTGACGTCATCGGGTGAGCCTAAAAGCAAAGTACCAGCTGCAGATATATTCCCAATGAGCTTCACTCCGCTTCCGAGTATAGCTCTGGCACCAGCCAGATTCTTTACTTTCTCTTCAACACTTATGCCGTTAAAACCACATTCTGCAAGTGGGTGAAGAATAGGATTTGCATTTCCGCACATGTGCATCACCTTTATACCTTTAACATTCCTGCAAAACCGTCGATATTCCGGTACCATTATATTTTCAAAGGCAGAAGGAGGAAGCAAATCCGGACTTGCAACACCGTCAGCCAATACCACAATATCTGCTCCCTGGTTAAACAAAGAATTAGCATATTCGATGCACGCATCTGTTGCGATTCTTATGAGTTCAGTAAGTTTATCAGGGGATGTTATGCTCCAGACTAAGTAATTCCTGACTCCTGTAAGGTTAGATGCAACCACCGCAGGACCTTCTATTCCTACAATAATGGGTAATTCCTCTCCAACTTTTTCTTTTAGAAAAGCAGTGGATTCAAGTACAACCGGTATCCTTCCCCTTTCAAGAAGGTCATGTGGTACTTTAATTCCTTCAATTGTGCTCTCAGCTGGATGTGAAATTACAGAGGGCTGTCTGTCAGCGGTGCCCATATTAACTTCACATCCCGTAGCCTCGGAAAGAACGGTAAGGCAGTATGGAATCCTGACAGCTTCAAATCCAACAGTACGGTTACCTTCGATGGCAAGCAATGCCATCTTTTCTGGATCACTATGAGACTCTGGCCAGTAAGAGCCGGATTTTTTCATAAGTTCAATAGTAGCTGTTTGAGTAAAGGAAACCGCAGGGATTTTTGATGTAGTTTTTCCATTGAAAACATCTGTAAGGTTATTTCTTAAGAACTTGTTATGTAAGTCCTTTCCGTTCAGTCCTAAATAATTATCCTGCCACCACTGAATTCTCATTTCAAACGAACCCCATTAATGACCTCTTCCAGAAGGAGAAGGGCACCTGAAACTCCCATATATGTTTTCGGAATAATATGGATGTAGCCTTCTTCTGGAAGCACTATCTCAATACCATTTTTGCAGCATCCTTTTGTCTTTAAAAGCTGAAGTGTACGACCATCAGCAAAGGCAATATCAGAAGACTCAAGTGAAAGATCCCTGTTCCATGCCTCACTAAAACCCTTTTCCTCTAGGAACGTTTTGAGGAATGCTGCTGTTTGAGGTTCGCTTCCAGAAAGAAGTTTCACTGCAACTGGAGCCATCCCAAGATAGGAATAAAGCCAGTGCGTAAGAGGGAATGCAAGGGAGCTTTCTGCCTGTACTGAAAAAGTGGCTCCTTTTGGAAGTCCTGAGAATGAATGGAAACGTGAGATATGTTGGTAACTTGTCTGTCTTGCTTTCCTTACCTCATCAAGAGCAGGTGCAGGGCTAATGTCCAGGACGGCTGCAACTTCCTTTAACAGATTTTCAGTAGCATCGAATCCAATAGGAGCACCATAAGCAGAAATTACAGTGGGAATTCCAAATTTGTCCCTGTACCATTCAGCGATCCTTCTTCCATATTCTGGGAAAACTACGATATTACAGGCAGCATCACTGGATTGTCTGATCTCATCAATGGAAGTTCCGGCAAGGAGGATGGCTCCTACTTCAAGATTCATGAGGGTTAGAAGCCGCTTTATTTCTGCAACTGTTCCTTGCCAGTGTTTATGGAGCAGAGAAATCCCCATAATATTGACTTTTTTAGGGGAGCTTTGTTGATGGGAATCTTGAAATGAGGATTGGAGTTCCAGATGTTCCAGCAGTTCAAGAATGGTATTTTCAAATCCGTTTGATGCGGGAAGTGAAAATCCTGTTTTTTCCACAACAAGACAACGGTCTTGCATTCCTGATTTTTGAATTATACTCTTCAGATCATCTCCAACAAGGCTTGCACCCGGGGAATTAATAACAACAAGAAATCCTTTTTCTTTTGCTGCGATTGCTGCAAATGCCCTTGTGAATTTTTCCAGGGAACCACGGATGTAATCTTCACCATCCAGACAGGTGGAAGGTACCCTGGCCTGCCCGAAATAATAGTCATCCTGGAACGCCAGCGGGTCATGGGAACTTTCTCTGGGAAACTGCCTGTCTGAGAGGAAACTATGGTATAATTTGCAGCCAGTCGGTCCATTAAGGATCACGGCTGCATCCTTTATGCCTTCAACTGCAAGAATAGAGCCTGTAAAAGCGTCAGGGGAAAAAATCAATTCTCAGCACCTCCGTCGTATTTCCACCCTTCCACAACCGGTAGTCTCAAAAGCGTGCTCCAGCGTTTTGCAAGTTCAAGCCCGCTCAAAAAACCCACCTGTGGGGTAAAGGGGATTGTATCGTAGTGTACTCCATCTTCTGGTACAGAAGGGGCATAACTTGAAAGTACAATGTCAGGTTTAAGCGTCTTAACATCTGTTAATCTCTTTTCATCTGTATATTCTCTCTCAACCGGGAAATCTTCACTGGACAAAGTACCCGAGCTTCCTCTTCCAAAAAGGGAAAATGTAATTCCTACTTTGAGTATCTCCATTCCCATATCTTTAATAGTGTCCATGATCCAGCCTATTTCTTCGGTGTGGCTCACTATGAGTACACGCTTTCCCGAGAGATGAGGTGTATATTTCTCTACTCCTTCTTTGTACAGTTCTTCCTGTTCTTGTAGCAAACTTGATATGTCCTCTCCGGGAAGCAGGCGTGCTGCAAGGGTTTTTATCCAGAGTGAACTTTCTCGGAAACCAACAGGAAAGGAGAGTTCAAAGAACTCAAGTCCAAAACGCCCGGAAAGGTATGCTTCCATATTTCGTGTCTCTGGGTCGTCGCAGGCCAGCAGGTTTATCTCTGCTTTTTTAAAAGATTGGAGGGAATGAGTATCAGTCCATTTCAAGAACCTGCAGTTAATCTTATAGCCAAGTTTTTGGAGCAAGCCTGCCACGATGCGGAAGTGTTCTTCTCCCTGAAGGGAAAAGCTTCTTTCCCCTATTATATTGAACAGGCCTTTTTCAGGCTTTATGGAAGGATCAATCAAATCTGCAACTCTTTTACACCCCTCTAAAAGTCCGGTTGAAAAGTCTCCTGTAAGTACTCCTTCCACAGGAATAAGGATAATTCTGATATCAGGAAAATGAACCTTAACTCTTGAAATTGCCCTGTTTATGTCATCCCCTATGATCCCTCCCGGACATGTGCTCACAACAAAGACAGTTTCCCAGCCGGATGAAATAGCTTCTTCCATTTTTTCTTCAAGCTTTTTGCCTCCTCCAAAGATGACATCTTTTTCTTCCATGTCTGTTGGATAAAGTCCGGGGATTTGTTTTTCCTCATCAATGATTGTATTAATTCCTCCACCTTTTAAAAAAGAGCAGGCAAGAGCATCACCTGTGATATGGGCGCAACTTCTGGGTCCGTGAAGGACTGTGGCAGCATCAGTTACATGAAATGCTGCGGTTGCAGCTCCTGAAAAAGCGCAGCCGTAAAGTAGAGGCCGGGAGGAAGCGGCACATGTGGGTGATTCGGGTACTTCTTCAGGAGCTTTTGCAGATGGTACGTTCTCCGTGCAGAGGAAACAAGGTTCTGTACCATTTGTATCATCGTTAGAATGGACTATGGAAGACACTTTTTTATTGGCTGATTCCTGCCTTCCGAGTATCATTTTTTCCAGTTCCAATTCTTCAAGAGGATTCGCTGGATGAAGCAGGCTTCGATCCTTTTCCAAAGTATCAATATACACTGCCAGTTCCCTGAAAATACCTGCTGTAGCAGAAGAAGGAAAAGCTTCGGCAAGGGTCTTTCCGGTTTTTTCAGCTTGGGAGAATACCTCATCCCTGGGAAGAGAAGCCAGTACTGGCAATCCTACCGCCCGAGCAAAGGCAAAAACCCTTTCTTCTTCGTCTGCAAGGCCTCTCCTGTTGAAGATAATACCTGCAACCCTGGGCATCTCATCCTCAAAATTGCGTATTCCCCAGAGGATGTTATTGGCTGCGTATAATGCCATATATTCTCCGGAGGTAACAAGAAAAACTGCGTCTGCATATTCTTTTCTTAAGGGAACTGCAAAGCCTCCACAGACCACATCTCCGAGGACGTCATATAGTACGACATCAAAGGAAGATGCTTTAAGTCCAAGACGTTTCATGACCTCAAAACTGCTGAGTATTCCTCTACCTGCACAGCCTATTCCAGGTTTGGGACCTCCGGCTTCTATGCAGGCAGTGCCACCATATCCTTCAAAGACCAGGTCTTCAAGTTGTTGCTTTTCCCTGGGAGTATCACGCATATAATCCAGAACAGTGGGGATGTTGGCTCCTCTCAGCAGCAAGCGAGTGGAATCATGTTTAGGATCACATCCAACTTGTAATACTTGTTTTTTCAGGTCAGAAAGAGCAGCTGAGAGATTTGCGGAAACCGTGGATTTTCCTATTCCGCCTTTTCCGTAGATAGCTATCTGAATCACATTCATTCCCTCGATGATGTTTTGATCATCAAATACTTAATATCTGGTAAGTGATGGTCAATTATTTTTTCAGTTCTGAATATCATATCATTTTTATTACTTACTAGTAGGTAATTAAATTTATGCTGAATGAAACTTTTGGAAACATGGTGAAGAATAATTTCATTTTTCTGAAGTTGCAGGATGATTTATGGAGTCTTCTAAGATTGCGTGTTTCTCTCCAGACTGTGGATTTTCTATGTGGGATGACATCGTATCTTCTCTTTTTGTGATGAAACTGAAATATCCTATTCCTATCAGAAAAACAGGGTAGATGACTTTCCATGTAAATCCTGATGCAAGAAAGCTCAATGACAAAAATGAAAGAATTGCAAATATCCATTTCTGCCAACCATTCTCTGTTTTCCAGTATGCTATTATGACAAAGCCACAGAGGAAAATGAAGTTCTGGTTTACAAGTAACATCATTGACTCAATGGGTATTTTGAAGAGGTAGCACCCTGTAATTACCGAAACTGACAGGGCATACAGTGCAATAAGACTGTTAAGAGGGACCTTCTTTTTAGAGAGTTTTCCAAAGACTGCTGGAAAAACACCCGAATTGCCGGATGCATAGATCAATCTGCTGGCAGTAAAGTTCCAGGAACATGCATTTGCTGCAAGGACGATTATTATAAGTCCTATCAGTAAATTTCCGTTCGGAATATAAAGAACAAGGCTGGAAAGACCTGCAGCTCCATTAATGGAAACGCCTGTTGCACTGGCTCCTACAGTTATCAGGGCTATTAGCATATAGATGGCAGCAACCAGAGCAAAGCTCAACCAGTATATCCGGGGTACATTTCTTTCTGGTTCCTTAATTTCTCCAAGGGAAAAGGAAAGGTTTTCCCAACCCAGAAAGGCCCAGAAAAGTAAGGCTGTGACGTTCCAGATAGCGGATGGGTCAATAATATCTTTTTTTGTCAAAGCTTCTCCGGCAACTTGTAGTCCGGAACCTACAAAATCATAGTTAAAAGCAATAATCAATCCTAATAGCAAGAACAGCACAATTATTGATAAGTAGTTGAGAATAGTGATAAATCTGATACCAATAAGGTTTGAAATGAACATCAGATTTATTATAAGGATTGCACAGAGCATTCCACCAAATTCAGAAAGATTAAACAACTCTTGCATATACTCACTTCCAATAAAAGCAATGGCAGGAAGTCCAAAGAGATAAGACCCACTTACAAGATAAGATACTGAATATCTACCCCCTGTTCCTACCGCTTCTTCAACATAAGTCGCAATGCCAGCAGTTGAAGGAAATCTAAGGCCGAGTCTGGAACTGATCTGGATTCTTGGAATGGTAATAAAGGTTATAAGGAGCCATCCGAGTATAACTTCATGAACATTTCCTATACCAATGGCAAGGCCGGGAAGTGCGAGGATACCTGATCCAATAAGCATACTCGTTGCAAGAGCTATGCCTTTTTTCAGAGTAATTGTTCTTTCGAGTTTTGTCATGCTGCCTCATGTCGAGTGTAACATTAATAAATAGTAAATAGCAACAATTAATCTTTCCACCCTATATCTGCTTTAATTAGGGTAATTGTTGTTGCAAGTGTTTTTCTGCCTTTAATGCTTGATAATTGCCTGGCACCTATTAAGTTTTCAACTATCGATTTTGCACGTGCTTCTGCAGAACCTGAAAACTTGAATTCTCCCTGTTTCCTTCCGTTTTCAAGAGTAAAGTTTATTCGGCTTACTATTTCATTGAGCAATAGCAGGGTTTGCTCTTTTACTTTTTCAGGTGTTTCTTCAAAATAGATTATTATTGAACCTGGCAGGCAGATATATTTTTTCTCATCAAAATCATTCAGTGCAGATTCGAAATAGTATTGTAGCTGCTCACGTGCATTTCCTCCTGATTCTTCTATACAAGAAAAGTTCGCAGCTATTTCCTTTCTGCTTTCTTCAAGTAGAGTTGCAACTAAATCTTCCTTTTTTGGGTAATAATTATGAATTGCCGCATTTTTTATATCCAGTTTCTGGGCTATATCTCTGTAGCTGAATCCATTATAACCTTTGGATTGAAGGAAAAGTCTTGCATAATGAAGTATTTGTTCTTGAGTCTGGTTCATGTTTATGTTTTTTGTTTTTGATATTTCTGTAATCTTTAACATGCGTACTTACATATAAGTAAGTAGCACTTGGCAAAAATCAATTTATCCACCCTAGCAGCTTTAATATGGGATATTGTCTTGACAAGTGTGTTCACCGCTGAACTTGGAATACTTAATGTGGAAAGGACGGAGAGGTCCATCCTTGAGTATAACCTGTGACTATAAATTGTGACTTAGAAATCAAAGTCATAAGCCATAAATCACAAATTATATATTCGCCATGAATCTGGCCATTATCTCCTCCGGGCACATCTTTATTACCGGAACATCAGCATTATTGGGTTCCACTCTGACAATTATCATACCACTGTTCACTTCTTTCATGATCTCACGCAGACCTTTGGAACTGTCTGCCTCGAACACATCCTTGTTCCCGGCACCCCTTGCAACCTCTGCAAGATTCGTACCCATTGAAGTAACAGTTGGCTGGTTGCCGGTAGAGCCATATGCACCATTATCAACAATCACAAGCAGATAGTTTTTCGGGGACCGGGAAGCTATGGTTGCCAAGCTACCCATGTTCATGAGAACGGAACCATCCCCATCAATAGCTATGACGTTTCTTTCAGATCTTGCCAGTGCAAGTCCAAGTCCTATTGAAGAAGCAAGTCCCATGGAACCAAGCATGTAGAAGTTTGTCGGGACATCGCAGACATGATGAAGTTCCTTGCATGGAATACCGATATTTGCCACAAGCAAAGCATCCGTTTCTTTCGCTTTTATGGCTATCTCATTGATGACATCTATGCGATTCATTACTGCTTCCTCCAGAATGGAATAGGCAAAAGTACAGCCACGGGTTTTTTCAGTTCAGATGCAGTGTTCCAGGCTTTTATGATTATTTTAACCGGGTCTACATCATCCTCTGGCCTGAAGTAAGGAATATCCATTGTATCAAGCAACTTTGGAGTAAGTTCACCCATGGGCACTTGGGCCACAATTGGTTCACCTTCCACACCCCGATGGCTCATTATCATCAAAAGAGGAATGCTGTAAAGCATATCCAGCGAGGCAAGAGCATTGATGGAATTACCTAGACCAGAATTCTGCATTAGCATCGCCGGATTCTTACCGCCCATATAGGCACCGGCACATATTCCCACACCTTCTTCCTCGCGGGTCACAGGCAGATGGATAATTTCAGGAGCTTTATCGACTATGGGAATTAGCTCCTTGAGGTTGGCACATGGAACACTCACAATGAAATCAATTCCCGCATCTCTGATGCCTTTGAATATGGATTCCGAAGGCGTTAGATCACCTGATATAGAAGGGGACAAGATCATCACCACACTTTAAGGTCGATAGCTTCGATCCGGACGTTCCTTCCTTCCACGCCCACCACCATACCGGAGTGGACCTTTTGCATCATGCAGTATTCAGGAACAAATCTCACTGTTTGACCTACCTTCGGTACTTTTCCTTTAGCTACTTTGCCATCAAAGGCAAGTATCATACACAGTCCTGCATCCTTGAACTCAAAATCATCATTGCCAAGCCTGTGGAGTGGCCCTACCATGTGAACTGTGAATATAGACCCTGGTGTTTTGTCAATGACCTTTGCAAAATGAGTTACAGGACACCCAAGAGGCCTGTATCGCAGAAAATCTCCTACTTCAACCTCTACTGAAGTGTCAAATGGATGGATATCTTCCCTGCATGAACATTCATCTCTGAGTGGAGCCAGGGTGAAATCAGCCTCCAGACCATCAATGATACCTATTATTTTCTCATCTTCCAGAGCCTCGCCCAGCAGGTTAAGAATCCTTTCCATATTGCCCCTGAGATTATCACGGGAAAGGAAAGGACATTTATGCAGGTCTTCGGCACTTTTCAGCTCGGCCGCAAAGTCCCTGCACTGCCTGTAACCACAGCTTCCACAGTTATAACCTGGAAGCAATTTACTGATATCGTTCACGGGTCACTCCCCCTTGTATTCCATGAAACCATCAAGGTTTCTCAGGACTCCCATGTGATGCTTTCTTGCAACTCTGGTCTCGCCGGTACAGAGCGAGCATATTGCAAGAGGTGGATTGTAACGCAGGAGCATATTGTCAACAGCATCAGGGCCAGAGCGGATAAGTTCTGCAAGTTCGAATGCACCTTTGCCGGTCAGTCCGTTGGCTTCAACGATGTTACAGCCGGGATTGACCTCAAGTACACGTTCTCTGAATACCTCACGCTCTGCCTGGGAAACAAGGTCACCTTTTGTCATGACAACTATATCAGCAGTTGTGAGTAGAGGTCCAACTTTCAGTGGGGTGTTCGGACCTGTTGTAACGTCAATAACACATACAGCAAGGCACTCGTCAGGATACGGAGCGCAGCGCAGGCAAAGTCCTGCTGTCTCGCTCAACAGGACATCGGCACCTTCTTCTTCTGCCCATCTGAGCATTTCCTCGGTATTATAGATGGTAAAATGATCAGGACACATATCCTTAGCTAGCCCCACGTGCACAGGGATACCCAGTTTATTGAAACGCTGATCATCGTCCGTCCAGAGACAATCAACCTTGACAACAGCAGGCCTTTTCTCATTCCTTGTGAGGGCTTTTATCGTATGTAATAGAACAGATGTCTTTCCCGAGCCGGGAGTTCCTGCAAGCACTACCAGTTTCATGCCACATCCTCCACGATATCTCCTCTGCGAATGGTCTCCCTCATAGACATGAGCCAATTATCAACCTCGGCAATTCTGTCGCATACATCCTTCTCATCAGGGCTTGTGGTAATGATATCGACCATGCCACCGTTGCGGATTACTATTCTGCGGGATGCCATCAGGGCCAGTACCGGATCGTGGGTCACTACCACGACGATTTTCCCTTCCCCGGCCAGCAGCTCAAGAGCTTCTTGTTTCTTTATACCTGCATTCTCTATCTCATCTATGAGCACCACAGGTGAATCACTGATGACCGCAATATCTGCGGTCATGAGGGACCGGGACTGCCCACCACTGAGCACGGTGAGTGGGTGGTGAGCTGCTATTGGCTCTCCTGTAAGGGTGTTTGCAAGGTCTATAACCTTCTTTGTAAGTCCTTCATCTTTTCCCCTGCTGCGTGCATGCATTTGCAGGAAATCTCCAACGGTCATATCCGCCAGGAAATGCATGTTCTGGGATAGTTGTGCCACGAGTTTCATTCTGGGGTTTACACGTGTCATTGCATCGGGTTTATCTCCATTGATGAGAATGGTCCTGCCAGCAGGGGTATCTCCTTGTGCAAGTTGTTCAATATCATCGATAAGTGTACTTTTTCCAGAGCCAGTAGGACCTACTATCCCTACAATCTCCCCTTTACTGACTTCTACGAATCTTATCGCCTCGGGAACACCGTCCTTGTCCACGCCACCGAGAATTGTGAGAGTGAGTTCTTCATTCATATTTTTACACCAAATAATTCTGTTGCTTTTCCAATGATCTTTTCTTCTGCCTGCGGGTCATCTGCTGACACTTCTATGGATGGTGCCAGCTGCTTTGTCTGATAATCCTGCATCAAACGTTTTTGTCCGCCACCGGTGATATTCAGAACAATACTATCGTCTGGATTCACATTTCCTGCTTCAACTGCCTGTGTCAAAGAGGCTACTGCCACCGCTGCTGCAGGACTTATATCAATCATTTCTAAATCTTCAAAAACCGTTTGTGCACAGGATGCCTCTTTGTTGCTAATCGCGTACATGATACCATCCGTGGCTTCAAGAGCATCCTTTACCCCACCTGTGAGGATGTAGGGAGGTTTCCTGTTGAAGAGCACATCGTCATACATTCCTTCAGGACATGATTCTGAAATTTGATCCACGCCATTCCAGAGGGAATAAAGAGGAGCACATGGGAGACTCTGACCCAGATGCAGTCGTGGAAGCTTCGAACCGAACCTGCCGTCTTCGATCAGTCGCATGGATGCTTCCCATGCAGATATTCCACCAGTACCACTTCCCACCGCCTGAAAATAATGATCGAACAGCTTTCCAGAACTCAGGGCTGCATCCAACATCACTGTAGCCATACCATCTCTTCTGGCAACGTTCTTTGCTCCGCCTTCATTGACAAAACAGTCTCTTGAAGCTATCTTTCCTGCAAGGGTGATAGCATCGTAGTAATCTCCATCCACCGTAGCAAGACATATGGACGAACTGTCGTCCTGAATGGTCCAGAGTCTGTGTAAACTTGCCTTCGGGACTACAAGCAACAGAGTTTGTCCGGTTATACTGCATACATTGGCAAATGCCCTTGCAGTATTACCTGCCGAGGCCACAACCATTATACGGGTCTCCTCAAGTTCCTGCAGACGCTGCATGGTAGGAAACGCTTCCAGATCCTTAAAGGTGCAGGTCATCAAGGAGGCTCCCTTTTCAGGCCAGTATCCATTGAATGATATCCACAGATCCTCAAGTCCCAGTTCAGCTGCAAAAGCCTCACTTTTGTAGGTTACTGTTTTGCCAGAACCTTCTTCTATAATGCCATTGACCGGCAGCCAATCATAGAATCTCCATATACCCGGCATATCCGAAAGCACAATCTGTTTCGCCGAATATTCGGTTCTCAGAAGGGATTCATCATTTTTTGCACAATTCATGGAATACGAATCATGGGTAAGACCGCATTTCAGGCATTTAACAATATATTTACTCATGTGTTTTCTCCTGCTGTGTGCATGCTTTTGCGCGGAATGCCTCTTCGTTGCTAACCGCATACATATCTGACATGGTTACTTGCATATAAGTAAGTAATGCTTGACAAAAAAAATCAATCAATCCATCCAAGATCAGCTTTAATAAGAGATATTGTCTTTACAAGTGTGCCCCTGCCCTTTAAAGTGGA
>DAZF01000011.1 GCA_002507205.1 Methanolobus sp. UBA32
AGGAACCCGGACAAGCCGGGATTTAGGAAATTACGCCCGAACCGGGATTCGAACTCACTATATAAAGGAGAGCACCCCGGTCAGACGTTCCTAGCTTGTGACTGCTATCACAAAACACTAGCAGGCACCGTGATAGAAAACCTGTTTATGTTTTGGACTTGACCTGTTCCCGCAGGCACAACACAAGTCAATTACTAATTAACCCTACACAATTAAAAACCTTTTTATACTTAACCTACAATGTAAATTTGTTAGGTTTTCCCGACCTGACAAAAGTATTGAACCGTGATAAAATGAAAAGCAATACATCAGTTAGCTTTAGCTGTAAATTTACAGCATGCACAGTAGTTGAAAATACAAACATGCAATCCCGGAGGATTTAACTTTGAACATTTCCCGGGTGCAAACATATGGCCCAGATGATAAATATCGAAGGCTTTCTTTTCCTGCCTCTATAAGTAACCGTGTGGACATTCCGCAAGGTGCGGTTGTTTCCTGGGATGTTTTGGACTCTTCAACAATGATGTTGAAAATCTTAAGAAACTAAGGAGTGTAAACTATGGCAGAACAACCAAAACCCACCACAACTAGCAACGGCAATGCAAACGGAAACAGCACAGCAGGCGGATATGATGACGTACCGATAATGAGAATACCTTCAGGAATGCTCATGCTCTCCAAGGATCAGGAGAACAACGGCAGGACCTTTGACGGCACGGTCGGTATAAAGTACGGTCCTGAAAAGTCAGACTGGTTACGCCTTTCCTATATGGAAATGAAGAAGATCATCGACTTTTGCAGGGAGCACAAAGACCAGTTCAACACTCAGTTAAAGCTGGAACGTGACAGAATGGTAGTAGGGGATCTTTAATCCCCTTCATTTTTGAGGTGTAATTATGTGCGATAGCTGCAAGCATCGAATTTTGATTGTTAAATCATGTTCCGGTTGCCCGTTAGAAATAAAGGAGTGATCACAGTGTCAAATAAAATCAAGTTTAACTCGATCTCTCACTCAAAGAAATGGTCTTTGTTCACTCTAATGCACAAGCGATTAACTGGAATGATGCGGCATAACACCCGCAAATCCCGGAGATCTCCTAAAAGAAGAAATCCGAGGTGGTAATTATGCTCTCCATCCTTAAACGCTGCCCTGACTGCGGCCAACCTATCCGGGTATTCCCTGCTGATGAGTTCGCAGACTGTGATAACAAACACTGTGAAGAATCCTTCCGGGTAATTCGTGACGGCGACAATGTCAATCTTCGCCATCTCTACCATAAGAAAAGGCCTGAGAATGAAACAAGGCTTGATATCTTTGTCCAGGAGCTGTTAGTATGACCGAACTTAAACTATCCGACATCCTGATAACTTCCTGGAATCCCCGCAAGAACTTCAACGAAGAAGAACTCGCAGAACTACAGGCAAGTATAGAACAGTATGGCATCCTCGAACCTCTCATTGTAAGGCCTGCAAACAATTCTTATGAACTCGTTGCAGGTGAACGCAGGTATAGAGCAGCTGCTAATATTGGCGTGGAAACTGTCCCGGTAGTAATCAAGGATCTTACAGATGCAGAAGTTCATGAGATAATGCTCATTGAAAACCTGCAAAGATCTTCACTTGAACCTCTGGAGGAAGCCCAATCCCTCCAGGTTATTTTATCCCAGGGAAAAGTAACTCAGGGAGAACTTGCCGCAAGACTTGGCAAAACTCAACCCTGGGTAGCAAACAGAATTCGTTTACTTCAAGCTCCGGAGGAACTCAAAGCCTTCCTTATTTCCCGGGAAATAACCTCAAAACATGTTATAGCGGCTTTGCCTTATTCCAGCTACCCAATAATGAAAGTGATAACTGCCAAACTTCAGGAGAAGCTCGAAGAAGACAAACACTGCTCGGTTACAGAGTTCCAGGAGATCATCGAAGATGAAGTAACCCGGAGTTATAACAATGACCTGACTTTGAACATTGATGATTTCCCCTATTCATTCCGGGAATGTGAACCACATGCGGACCGCTCCAAATGTGAAGGCTGTAAACACATTGTACTATTCAAGAACTACAACCACCAGGACCAGAGACACTGCTTAAACTCTCGCTGCTGGAAGGATCTGATAAACAAAGCCCAGGCAAAATATGAAGATGAACGGCAAAAAGCCAGGGAGAAAATGACAGATTCCGAAACCGTGGATACTTCACAATTTGATTATACAGAATACAAGTCTATCTACCCATCCGATTTTGATACATCTGTCTGTCATCCATGTGAAAAATGCAAAAAGAATACTTCCGGCTCCCTGGTCTGCCTTGATCCTAAATGTTATCGCAAGCATCAGGCAGCTGACACAAAGCAACATAACGAAACTATAAGAGAAGAGCGTAAACGTGTGTGGGAAGCTGTAGATAAATGGATAGATCAGGCTGGGTCCTGCGAATGTGTTCATAGATTCGTTCTTGACACCCTGATTTTATGCGGATGGGAAAAGCCAACAAAAGAAGCCCTCTCTCGCTGGCACAAAGTAAAGGATATTTCAAGCAAGGATGCTGCCGAGTTCTACACCAAGATAACACCTGATGATTACCTGGCGGTTATACTGCGCATCCTTGCAGCTCAGAGTATGGAACGTTTCATTAACCCAATTGATAAGGGATTCCTTTCTCAACGTGTACCCGCAGCAGTAGAATTCTATGTTTCCCCGGAGGCCTCTGAATGACA